>NZ_JANEWI010000043.1:0-36952 GCF_028069775.1 Citrobacter sp. Igbk 17
AAAGAATATGGGTAGCTCACAGTGAACCTGATTGAATGCGAAGCTCTGACAGGAGTAGTTGCGGCGATTGGCAACAAATAGCCACCAGTCGTCGCAGATTATATTTATCCAGGACAGCAGCGCCATTGCTTAGTCTGAAACCAGCCAGAACTCAGCCTCTTCAAACATTTCCTGAACAGTACGGCTTATCTGTTCTTTCTCATGCTTGCTGGCGTCAGTGTTGATCGCCGGCAGTGTCATCATCGGTTTTACCCGGACATCAGCATCCGGGAAAATATGGTGAACCCTCTTAGTCAATTCGCCCAGAATGATGTCTTTTGCACCGGGCAGACCATCAAAATTCCTTTTGTCATAAACGAGTTCCACGAACATTGTCTATTGCCTTTTTACTGTATAAACATACAGTATTTATACCGAATGCGTTTTATCTGTCAAGGGATAAGCTAGAGCAATGACGTTTATGGGGCATGCTCGACGGAATTATATTGCTGATTTGTTCTGGAACATGGATGGTTCCTGGTGTTAGCTAAATTCAGCCATGGGGCATGGATGGGGCAAAAGTGGTCTGTGAAGTTCGTTAAAGTTCATTAACTCTGACTTTCATCGATCTCGCTCATCCCTTGTTTTATGCGCTCCTGGACGATCTTTATCGATTTTAAAAACTATGAGTACATATTATTAAAATGTAGCAAAAAGGGTGTTTGTGCCTGAAAAGATGAACATTCTGCGTAGCGCGATTTACGCAACAGGAATAGACTGAAGCCGAGACTCTACAAAAGATGCTAAAGGTTTTTTATGACACAACAGCCACAAGCCAAATACCGTCACGACTATCGTGCACCGGATTACCAGATTACTGATATTGACTTGACCTTTGACCTGGATGCTGAAAAAACCGTGGTCACCGCAGTGAGCCAGGCTGTCCGTCATGGTGCGTCTGATGCTCCCCTTCGCCTGAATGGTGAAGATCTGACCCTGGTGTCAATCCACGTGAACGATGAACCGTGGACAGAATATAAAGAAGAAGAGGGTGCTCTGGTCATCAGCCACCTGCCGGAACGTTTTACGCTGCGTATCGTTAATGAAATCAGCCCAGCAGCTAACACCGCACTGGAAGGGCTGTATCAGTCCGGCGATGCGCTCTGTACGCAGTGCGAAGCGGAAGGGTTTCGCCATATTACCTGGTATCTCGACAGGCCGGACGTGCTGGCGCGTTTTACCACCAAAATTATTGCCGATAAAACCCGGTATCCATTCCTGCTCTCCAACGGTAACCGTGTTGCACAGGGCGAACTGGAAAATGGTCGCCACTGGGTGCAGTGGCAGGATCCATTCCCGAAACCGTGCTATCTGTTCGCGCTGGTCGCCGGTGATTTCGACGTGCTGAGCGATACCTTTACGACCCGCTCCGGGCGTGAAGTTGCGCTGGAATTATATGTAGACCGCGGCAACCTGGACCGTGCGCCATGGGCGATGACGTCGCTGAAAAATTCCATGAAATGGGATGAAGAGCGTTTTGGTCTGGAGTATGACCTCGATATCTACATGATCGTCGCCGTGGACTTCTTTAATATGGGGGCGATGGAGAATAAAGGTCTGAACATCTTTAACTCCAAATACGTGCTGGCGCGTACCGATACTGCCACCGACAAAGACTATCTCGATATTGAGCGCGTTATCGGTCACGAATATTTTCATAACTGGACCGGCAACCGCGTCACTTGTCGTGACTGGTTCCAGTTAAGCCTGAAAGAAGGGTTAACCGTATTCCGTGATCAGGAATTTAGCTCTGATCTTGGCTCTCGCGCGGTAAACCGTATTAGCAACGTGCGTACCATGCGCGGCATGCAGTTTGCTGAAGACGCCAGCCCGATGGCGCACCCAATTCGCCCGGATATGGTCATTGAAATGAACAACTTCTACACCCTGACCGTGTACGAAAAGGGCGCTGAAGTGATTCGTATGATCCATACCTTACTGGGGGAAGCGAATTTCCAGAAGGGAATGCAGCTTTACTTTGAACGTCATGATGGTAGCGCCGCGACCTGTGATGATTTTGTGCAGGCGATGGAAGATGCGTCGAACGTTGACCTTTCACATTTCCGCCGCTGGTACAGCCAGTCCGGTACGCCGATACTGACTGTGCGTGATGACTATAATCCGACAACGGAACAATATACGCTGACTATCAGCCAGCGTACGCCAGCCACGCCGGATCAGGCTGAAAAGCAGCCCTTGCATATTCCTTTTGCCCTTGAGTTGTATGACAACGAAGGCAAAGTGATCCCGCTACAAAAAGGCGGTCACCCGGTGAATTCCGTACTCAACGTGACCCAGGCAGAGCAGACGTTTGTTTTCGATAACGTTTATTTCCAGCCGGTTCCGGCACTGCTGTGTGAGTTCTCAGCGCCGGTGAAACTGGAATATAAATGGAGCGACCAGCAACTGACCTTTCTGATGCGTCATGCCCGCAATGATTTCTCTCGTTGGGATGCGGCTCAGAGCCTGTTGGCGACCTATATTAAGCTGAATGTTGCCCGACATCAGCAGGGGCAGCCGCTGTCACTGCCGGTACACGTTGCTGACGCATTCCGTGCGATTCTGCTCGATGAGAAAATCGATCCGGCACTGGCGGCAGAGATCCTGACGCTGCCTTCCGTCAACGAGATAGCTGAGCTGTTTGAGATTATCGATCCGGTGGCGATCGCTGAGGTACGTGAAGCGTTAACCCGCACGCTGGCTGCTGAACTGGCAGATGAATTCCTGGCTATTTATAACGCCAATCATCTCGATGAGTATCGCGTTGAGCATGCCGATATTGGCAAACGTACGCTGCGCAATGCCTGCCTGCGCTTCCTGGCTTTTGGGGAAACCCAACTGGCAGACGCCCTGGTGAGCAAGCAATACCGTGAAGCGAATAACATGACTGATGCGCTGGCAGCGCTGTCTGCGGCGGTCGCAGCACAGTTGCCGTGTCGTGACGCGCTGATGCAGGAATACGACGACAAATGGCATCATGACGGTCTGGTGATGGATAAATGGTTTATCCTGCAATCTACCAGCCCGGCAGATAACGTGCTGGAGACGGTACGTGGCCTGTTGAAGCATCGCTCCTTCAGTATGAGCAACCCGAACCGTATTCGTTCTCTGATTGGTGCCTTTGCGGGTAGTAACCCGGCGGCATTCCATGCGGAAGATGGTAGCGGCTATCAGTTCCTGGTCGACATGTTGACCGAACTGAACAGCCGAAATCCTCAGGTGGCATCTCGTTTGATTGAGCCGCTGATTCGCCTAAAACGCTATGATGCAAAACGTCAGGCGAAGATGCGTGCGGCGCTGGAACAGCTGAAAGGTCTGGAAAATCTCTCCGGCGACCTGTTTGAGAAAATTACCAAAGCGTTAGCCTGAGACGTTGACCTGTAGTTTTGTAGGCCGGATAAGGCGGTAACGCCGTTATCCGGCAAAATGCCCGGTGGCGCTCATACTTACCGGGCCTACAACGTCCTGAATGTTTATCCATGCAGTCGGATTGACTGTTCTGCCTCGCCACGCTGCATCACCCGATTCAACACTTCTGCCTCCAGTTCTGCCAGACGCGCCGAACCAATCCGACGTGGTCGTGCAATATCCACCGTTAAATCCAGCCCGATTTTTCCGTCCTCAATCAGCAAAACGCGATCGGCCATTGCCACCGCTTCACTAACGTCATGGGTGACCAGCAGTACGGTAAAGCCGTGCTCTTGCCATAAAGAGACAATCAGATCCTGCATCTCAAGACGGGTTAACGCATCCAGCGCGCCGAGCGGTTCATCCAGTAGAAGCAGGCCAGGGCGGTGAATTAATGCCCGTGCGAGGGCCACTCGCTGTTTTTGCCCGCCGGAAAGAGCGGCAGGCCATTCCTCCGCCCGGTTTTCCAGGCCAACAGCGGCCAGCGCATCACGGGCCGCATCGCGCCATTGGCCTTTCAGCCCCAGACCAACGTTATCAATAACCGTTTTCCATGGCAGCAGACGCGCATCCTGAAACATCATGCGCGTATCATCCTGAATCTCTGCCAACGGGGTGGTTCCGGCAAGTAATGCGCCTGAGGTGGGAGACTCCAGTCCTGCCAACAGACGCAGTAACGTGCTTTTACCTCCGCCGCTGCGGCCCACCACGGCGACAAATTGCCCCGCCGGAATATGCAGATCCAATTGATTCAGCACCGTATTGGCGGCGTATTTTTTTGTCACGGCGCTCAGTAAAAGCGGGGTACCCTGGTTCAAGCGAGCGGTATTCATACGGTAGCCTCCTTCACATGGTAAGCCGGGTTCCAGCGCAGCCAGACCCGCTCCAGCAATTGGGCGCTGACGTCGGCAAGTTTGCCGAGCAGGGCGTAGAGAATAATGGCCACCACGACCACATCGGTTTGCAGAAATTCGCGGGCATTCATCGCCAGATAGCCAATACCGGCATTGGCTGAAATGGTTTCCGCAACGATAAGCGTCAGCCACATCAGCCCAAGGGCGAAGCGTACGCCAACCATAATCGAGGGCAGAGCGCCGGGGAGGAGCACATGGATAAACAGTGAAAAGCCGGACAATCCATAGCTGCGTGCCATCTCCACCAGGCCGCGATCGATATTGCGGATCCCGTGCCAGGTGTTGATGTAGATCGGGAACAGCGTGCCCAGGGCGACGAGAAAAATCTTGGCAGATTCATCAATGCCGAACCATAAAATCACCAGCGGGATCAGCGCCAGATGCGGTACGTTACGCAGCATCTGCACCGACGTATCCAGCAGGCGTTCTCCCCAACGTGAAAGGCCGCTAATCAGTCCCAGCGTCAGGCCAATCGATCCACCAATGGAGAATCCGACCAGCGCGCGCCAGGCGCTGATCGCCAGATGCTGCCAAAGCTCGCCGCTGGCGGAAAGCGTCCAGAAGGCTTCAATAACACCCTCCGGGGAGGGCAGGATGCGGGTGGAGAGCCAGCCCATTGTGGATGCGAACTGCCAGACCACCACCAGACCCAGCGGTAAAAACCAGGGCGCGAGGCGCAATAACCACCTGTTTTTCGGTGTTGCCATTAGCCAGCTCCTTAGCTTTGTGCAGCTTTACGCGGGATAAATTCGTTCGCCACCGCTTCGCCTTGTTGGTGCAGGCGCTGTGGTTGTGGAATTTCGGGTATAGCGACATCCAGATGTGGGAACAGCAGTTCACCAACTTTGTATGCCTCTTCCAGATGCGGATACCCGGACAACACAAAGCTGTCGATTCCCAGCGCGGCATACTCGTTAATACGCGCCGCGACCGTAGGCCCATCTCCGACCAGCGCAGTACCTGCGCCACCGCGCACCAGTCCGACGCCTGCCCACAGGTTCGGACTGATTTCCAGTTTGTCGCGTTTACCGTTGTGCAGTGCCGCCATTCGCTGCTGGCCAACCGAATCTGTTCTTGAGAAGGCGGCCTGGGCTTTGGCAATGGTGTCGTCATCCAGATGGGCTATCAGGCGATCCGCGGCCTGCCATGCCTCTTGTGTTGTTTCCCGCACGATCACATGCAGACGAATACCAAAGCGGATCTTGCGGCCGAGCGCTGCTGCTTTGGCCCGCACCTGTTCAATTTTCTCTTTCACTTGCTCAGGCGGCTCGCCCCAGGTCAGATAGAGATCAACCTGCTCGGCAGCAAGGTCTTGTGCGACATCGGACGAGCCACCGAAATAAAGCGGTGGCCGGGGTTGTTGCACGGGAGGGAAAAAGAGCTTCGCGCCGCGGACATGAATATGTTTGCCGTTGAAATCCACGGTTTCACCTTGCAGTAAGCGCCGCCAGATCTGAGTAAATTCAGCAGAGGCTTCATAGCGCTCGGTGTGATCGAGAAATACGCCGTCACCCGCCAGCTCCTGTGGATCGCTACCGGTCACCAGGTTAAATAACGCCCGGCCGTTAGAGAGTCTGTCGAGCGTGGCGGCCTGGCGCGCGGCAACCGTCGGCGAGGTTACGCTTGGACGCAGCGCGACCAGAAACTTTAATCGCTGGGTGACCGGGATCATGGCGGCGGCGACCAGCCAGGCATCTTCGCAGGAGCGACCGGTTGGGATGAGAACGCCGGTAAATCCCAGACGATCGGCTGTTTGCGCGATTTGTTGCAGATAGTCGTGATCGACCGGACGTGAACCTTCCTCCGTCCCCAGATAATGACCGTCGCCGTGGGTGGGTAAAAACCAGAACATGTTCAGACTCATAATTTTTCTCCTGCCTGCTGAGTGGGTTGCCAGATACGCTGGCGAATATCGATTTTTTTCGGCAGCAACCGGTTGTCATAAAACAGATCGGCGGTTTGTTGCTGTAGCGCAGCAACAGAGGCGCTGACGGGGGTAATGGTGGTTGGCGGGCGGTGATCCAGATAAGAGGCAATTACCGGCTCGGGCAGGCCCATGGTTTTAGCCAGCAGGGTAATACTTTGCTGGCGTTGGCTGAGGGTTAACGCATCGGCCTGGCTAAAGGTATCCAGCGCGCCAAGCACAAATGCGCTATTTTTCTCGGCATAAGGACGTGCGGCGAGATAAAACGAACCGGTCTGTTTGAGGTCTGAACCGTCTTTCAGCACGCGCACATCACCTTGCAGTAGCGCGGCAGAGTAGTAGGGATCCCAGATAGCCCATGCATCAACGTTTCCTTGCTGGAAGGCCGCTCGCGCATCGGCGGGGGTCAGATAAGTCGGTTGAATATCGGTAAATTTCAGTCCAGCCTGTTGCAGCGCACGGAGCAGTAAATTGTGGGCGCTGGAACCTTTCTGGAAAGCGACTTTATGCCCTTTAAGCTGTGCCACGCTCTGGATGGGACTGTTTTTGGGCACCAGAATCACTTCGGCTTTCGGTTTGGGCGGCTCGACGCCCACATAAACGAGATCTGCCCCTGCGGCCTGGGCGAAAATCGGCGGTATATCACCCGTACTGCCGAGATCAATACTGCCGATATTGAGCGCTTCCAGCATTTGTGGCCCTGCCGGGAACTCAATCCACGAGATTTTGGTCTGTGGGTAGCGTTTCTCCAGTAGTTGATGGCTTTTAGCCAGCACCATGCTGACGCTTCCTTTCTGGTAGCCTATGCGCAGCGCGTCTGGTGCAGACTCTGCGGCATGGGCGAGCGTTGAAAGTGACAGCAATCCGGTTAACGCCAGCCACGGCGTGTGACGCTTGAGCAGATTAAGCATGGGCGGCACCTCGCAAAGCATTCAATTGAGGGAGTTGCACGTCGCGACGATGCAACGCCAGCCAGAAGGTCTCGAGCGCGCCATCCAGGCGCAATTGCAGGTTGGGGGTGAACTGAGGTTTATGCTGATAATCAATGACCTGCGAGTCATCAGCAAACACACCGTGCAGGATCTCCTGGGCCTTTAACGCACTTAGTACCGGTTTCAATGCATAATCGACCGCCAGTAAGTGTGCAACGGTCCCCCCGGTTGCCAGCGGCAACACCACTTTTCCTTCCAGTGCCCGTTCGGGGAGTAGATCGAGCAGTGTTTTCAATGCGCCAGAGTATGCGGCTTTGTAGACCGGCGTGGCGACAATCAGCCCGTCTGCATCCTGCAGTTGTTCAATAAATGTCTTCAGCGCCGGACTATCAAAACGGGCATAGATCAGATCTTCCGGGGCAAAATTGTGCAGGTTCCAGTGAAAGACTTCGACATCCTGACCGTTCAGTTTTTCTCGGGCATATTCCAGTAACGCGCTGGAGCGAGAGGGAAAGCGTGGGCTTCCCGCCAGAGTGATGACGCGCATAATTTCAATCTCCGCTTATAACTAATTGTTTGCTTTTAATTAACATTGATAACAATTTGTGCAGTCTGGCAGAGGGGCTTTGTTTATCGAAATGATTTATACGGGATAGAAAAGTTGAAAAATAAATATACCCGTCATACTTCAAGTTGCATGTGCGTTGGCTTTACTCGGCCTTTGGCCTCGCCCCTTCGGGGCCAGCGCAAGCGCTGTTCAAAACGCTAATGCGTTTGTCCTGCAACTCGAATTATTTAGGGTGTAAAAAGCAGGGGTGAGGAAAACGATTGCTATTTATTGCCGCAGGTCAATTCCCTTTTTGCTCACGATCGCACATAATACGCCCCCGGTTTGCACACCGGGAATCCAGGAGAGTTCATGTACTACCCCTTCGTTCGTAAAGCCCTTTTTCAGCTCGATCCTGAGCGCGCTCATGAATTGACATTCCAGCAATTACGTCGCATTACCGGCACGCCGCTTGAAGCGCTTGTCCGGCAGAAAGTACCCGCAAAACCGGTTACCTGTATGGGGCTGACGTTTAAAAACCCGCTCGGTCTTGCTGCCGGACTGGATAAAGACGGGGAGTGCATTGATGCACTTGGGGCGATGGGATTCGGCTCAATTGAAATCGGTACTGTGACGCCGCGTCCGCAGCCGGGTAACGATAAACCACGTCTGTTCCGTCTGGTTGATGCAGAAGGTTTGATCAACCATATGGGGTTTAATAACCTGGGCGTTGATAACCTGGTGGAGAACGTCAAAAAATCGCATTTTGACGGTATTCTGGGGATTAATATTGGTAAGAATAAAGACACCCCGGTAGAGAATGGCAAAGATGACTATCTGATTTGTATGGAAAAAGTCTATGCTTACGCCGGTTATATCGCGATTAATATCTCTTCACCGAATACGCCGGGATTACGCACGCTACAATACGGCGAGGCTCTGGATGATCTGCTTACGGCTATTAAAAATAAGCAAAACGATCTCCAGGCGATCCACCATAAATATGTGCCGGTGGCGGTAAAGATCGCGCCGGATCTTTCTGTGGAAGAACTGATCCAGGTTGCCGACAGTTTGGTTCGTCATAATATTGATGGCGTTATTGCCACAAATACCACCCTTGATCGCTCCCTTGTTCAGGGAATGAAGAATTGTGACCAAATGGGTGGTTTGAGCGGCCGACCATTGCAATTAAAAAGTACAGAAATTATTCGTCAGTTGTCTCAGGAATTAAAAGGGCAGTTGCCGATTATTGGTGTTGGCGGGATCGACTCGGTGATTGCCGCACGGGAAAAAATGGCTGCCGGTGCTTCACTGGTACAGATTTATTCGGGATTTATTTTTAAAGGTCCGCCGTTGATTAAAGAAATCGTCAGCAATATCTGATCTATGCCTTAATCCGACAACCAGGGCTTTATTTCTAGCCCTGGTTGTTTTATATTCCTTTACTGTTGCTTATTTAAACATTCTGAGCTTTTATTATTAGGGCAATAAACGAAGCGGCAAAAGGATAGTGTCGTAATGGCGATGATTAAGGAAAGGAGAGAAACTGATGCGAATTAAACCCGACGATAACTGGCGCTGGTATTATGATGAAGAGCACGATCGAATGATGCTCGATTTAGCCAATGGCATGTTATTCCGCTCGCGTTTTGCGCGTAAAATGCTCACGCCTGATGCATTTTCTCCGTCTGGTTTTTGTGTCGATGACGCTGCGCTTTATTTCTCCTTCGAAGAAAAATGCCGTTACCTGGATTTAGCTAAAGAACAAAAAGCGGAACTGGTGTTAAATGCGCTGGTGGCGATTCGGTATCTTAAACCGCAAATGCCAAAAAGCTGGCACTTTGTAGCGCACGGCGCGAACTGGTCGCCAGTGGTCGGTGACGCTGCCTGTGTTTATTTAAGCGATACTGAAGAACAGGTAAATCTGTTAGTGGTAGAGCCGGGTGAAAATGCCGCACTGTGTTTGCTTGCACAGCCGGGCGTGGTCATTGCCGGTCGCACCATGCAACTTGGCGATGCGATTAAAATCATGAATGACAGACTGAAACCGCAGGCAATTGTCGACAGTTTCAGCCTTGAGCAGGCGGTCTAACTTTCCAGCCTGATTGCCGTTTTGGGTACACAACTGCAGCAAAGAATCGTTCCGTCATCGCCAATCGCTGATTTTTTCAGTGGGCTGACTTCGCCTTCTACCAGCCGAATCCGGCAGCATCCACAAATTCCCGCACGACACGAGTAGGGAACACGGATCCCCTGGTTTTCCAGTTGTTCCAGCAATACCTGCTGATTATTTCCGCGAAACGTTTGACCTTGCCAGTCAATCATCACTGTTGCATCGGGTTGTTGTTGCAAAGCGGTATCATCAGATTCCGCCGCGCCGTACAGCCGGGCGGGTCCGGTTGCCAGTATTTCTACTTCATCACCTACACGAATTACGCCGCTATTACGGGCGATGAGATTTTGGCCGAAATCGACATCACCGTTGTCTGGCGCTGTACGAAAGGTTTGCAGCGTTGCCAGTGGCTCTCCGGATGGATGTTTCTGACCTTTCTCTGGGCTGACGGTAGTGAAAATACAGCGACTACAGGGTTTAGCCACGTCAAAGATAACGTCGCCGATGCGTATCACTTTCCAGGTATCTTCTTCCCAGGCGCTAGCACCTACAACCACCAGGTTGGGGCGAAACTGTTCCATTTTGATGCTGGCCGGGCAGCGCTGCTGCAGATCGCGCAGAGAGGCCTCGTTTGTCAGGAGATAGGGAAAACCATCGGCAAAAGATAACGGTACGCCATCGTGCCGCTTTACCCGACGCGTCAGTTGTGGGCCAACCCAACGTAACTGCACATCACGGGAAAAGAAACCACTGATCCAGCGATTGATATCCGCTGGTGCGACCCGTGCGGTAAAATGGTTTCCCCACACTTCTGTAGGTGCATCCTGCGTGGAGAAGTCGGCAAAGCGCACTAACGCACTGCTGCCGTCTGGCGCGGTAAGATGTAGGCCGTCATGGAATGGCGACGGGGTAAAACGGACCATTTGCGGGAACTGTCGGGCGGTGATGAACGTTCCGTCAGGTTCAGTGATCATAAATATGCGATCAAAGGCAAGGCCGCTGATATCTGCCAGGGCGTGCGTTAGCCCAATGCCGCGCATTGATTTAACCGGATGGATAAAAAGTCGGGTTAACGTGACCACTGTACAGCCCCTCGAATGAAAATAAGCCTTCAACTTTATGACATACAGCCCATATTAGCTATAATGCGCAGCAATTTTCTCGGAGTAAAAGTGACATTATGAATTCTCTGTTTGCCAGTACGGCCCGCGGGCTGGAAGAGCTGTTAAAAACTGAACTGGAAAACCTCGGCGCATTGGAGTGTCAGGTCGTTCAGGGTGGGGTCCATTTTAAGGGCGACACGCGGCTTGTTTACCAGAGCCTGATGTGGAGCCGCCTGGCCTCGCGCATTATCCTGCCGATGGGAGAGTGCAAGGTCTATAGCGATCTTGATCTGTACCTCGGTGTTCAGGCAATCGACTGGACAGAGATATTTAATCCTGGAGCCACCTTTGCCGTGCATTTTAGCGGGCTGAACGAGACGATTCGTAATAGCCAGTACGGTGCACTGAAAGTAAAGGATGCGATTGTCGATGCCTTTACTCGTAAAAACCTGCCGCGTCCGAACGTAGATCGTGAATCACCCGATCTGCGCATTAACGTTTGGCTGAACAAAGATACTGCCAGCATCGCGCTCGATCTGAGCGGAGACGGCCTGCATCAGCGTGGTTATCGTGATCGTGCGGGTCAGGCACCGATTAAAGAGACGCTGGCGGCCGCCATTGTGATGCGTTCAGGCTGGCAGCCGGGTACGCCGCTGCTCGATCCGATGTGTGGTTCCGGTACGTTGCTGATTGAAGCCGCAATGTGGGCAACCGATCGCGCGCCTGGTCTGCACCGTGGGTACTGGGGGTTCAGTGGCTGGGCTCAGCATGATGAAACCGTCTGGCAAGAAGTGAAAGCTGAAGCACAGGTGCGTGCGCGCAAAGGGTTGGCGGACTATACCTCGCACTTCTATGGATCAGATAGCGATGCCCGCGTGATTGAAAAAGCGCGCAGTAACGCCCGCCGTGCCGGTATTGCCGATCTGATGACGTTTGAAGTCAAAGATGTCGCCAAACTGAGCAACCCGTTGCCGAAAGGACCTTACGGTACTGTTATCAGCAACCCACCCTACGGCGAGCGTCTGGACAGTGAACCGGCATTGATTGCTCTGCACAGCCTGCTGGGACGCACGATGAAAAACCAGTTTGGCGGCTGGAATCTGTCGCTGTTCAGTGCATCACCCGATTTGCTCAGCAGTCTGCAATTGCGCGCGGACAAACAGTTTAAAGCGAAAAATGGCCCGCTGGACTGTGTACAGAAAAACTATCACGTTGCAGAAACGACCGCTGACAGTAAACCTGCAACAGTGGCGGAAGATTATGCCAACCGCCTGCGTAAGAATATTAAGAAGTTGGAAAAATGGGCTCGTCAGGAAGGGATTGAATGCTATCGCCTGTACGATGCTGATCTGCCGGAATATAACGTTGCGGTTGACCGCTATGGCGACTGGGTTGTGGTTCAGGAATATGCGCCGCCGAAGACGGTTGATGCGCAGAAAGCACGTCAGCGCCTGTTCGATATTATTGCTGCAACGCTGTCGGTACTGGATATTGCGCCGAACAAACTGGTGCTGAAAACCCGTGAGCGTCAGAAAGGGAAGAATCAATACCAGAAGATGAACGAGAAGGGAGAGTTCATTGAGGTGAGCGAGTATAACGCACGCCTGTGGGTCAACCTGACCGATTATCTGGATACCGGCCTGTTCCTTGATCACCGTATCGCACGCCGCATGTTGGGGCAGATGAGCAAAGGGAAAGACTTCCTTAACCTGTTCTCCTATACCGGTAGCGCGAGCGTACATGCCGGATTGGGTGGCGCGCGCAGCACTACAACGGTAGATATGTCGCGTACCTATCTGGAATGGGCAGAGCGTAACCTGCGACTGAACGGGCTAAGCGGACGTGCACACCGCTTAATTCAGGCTGATTGCCTGGGCTGGCTGCGTGATGCCAATGAACAGTTTGATCTGATCTTCATTGATCCGCCGACGTTCTCAAACTCTAAGCGTATGGAAGACTCGTTTGACGTGCAGCGCGATCATCTGGCGCTAATGAAAGATCTGAAACGTCTGCTACGCAAAGACGGCACGATTATGTTCTCCAACAACAAACGTGGATTCCGTATGGATCTCGACGGTCTGGCTGAACTGGGATTGAAAGCACAAGAAATTACCCAAAAAACGCTTTCCCAGGACTTTGCCCGTAACCGTCAGATCCACAATTGCTGGCTGATTACCTCAGCCTGAAAGGAAAAATAAATGTCATTGATCAGTATGCATGGTGCATGGCTGTCGTTCAGCGATGCGCCACTTCTTGATAATGCAGAATTGCATATCGAGGATAACGAACGCGTCTGTCTGGTAGGCCGTAACGGTGCGGGCAAATCGACGCTGATGAAGATCCTGAACCGTGAGCAGGGTCTTGACGACGGACGTATTATTTATGAGCAGGATCTGGTTGTTGCTCGTCTACAACAGGATCCGCCGCGCAATGTCGAAGGCAGCGTATATGATTTTGTTGCGGAAGGCATTGCAGAGCAGGCGGTGTATCTCAAGCGTTACCACGATATCTCGCATCTGGTGATCACCGATCCGAGTGATAAAAACCTGCAGGAACTGGCGAAGGTTCAGGAACAGCTGGATCACCACAATCTGTGGCAGCTGGAAAGCCGTATCAACGAAGTACTTGAACAGCTTGGGCTGGAGCCAGACATGGAGCTGGCATCGCTTTCCGGCGGCTGGCTGCGTAAAGCCGCGCTGGGCCGGGCGTTAGTCAGCAATCCGCGCATATTGCTGCTGGATGAACCGACCAACCACCTGGATATTGAAACCATCGACTGGCTGGAAGGGTTCCTGAAAACCTTTAACGGCACGATCATTTTTATCTCCCACGACCGTTCGTTTATTCGCAATATGGCAACGCGCATTGTCGATCTCGATCGCGGCAAGCTGGTGACCTATCCGGGTAATTACGATCAGTACCTGCTGGAAAAAGAAGAAGCGCTGCGGGTAGAAGAGCTACAGAATGCGGAGTTTGACCGCAAACTGGCGCAGGAAGAAGTCTGGATCCGTCAGGGTATTAAGGCGCGTCGTACCCGCAATGAAGGTCGTGTGCGTGCGCTGAAGGCCATGCGTCGGGAGCGCGGTGAGCGTCGTGAAGTGATGGGTACGGCGAAGATGCAGGTTGAAGAAGCGAGCCGCTCAGGCAAGATTGTCTTCGAAATGGAGAATGTTGATTACCAGGTTGACGGGAAGCAACTGGTAAAAGATTTCTCCGCGCAGGTGCAGCGCAGCGACAAAATTGCCTTAATTGGACCTAACGGCTGCGGCAAAACGACGCTGCTTAAACTGATGCTGGGACAATTGCAGGCTGACAGTGGTCGCATCCACGTCGGGACGAAGCTGGAAGTTGCCTATTTCGACCAGCACCGTGCTGAACTGGATCCGGATAAAACCGTGATGGATAACCTTGCCGAAGGTAAGCAAGAGGTGATGGTGAACGGTAAGCCGCGCCATGTGCTGGGCTATCTTCAGGACTTCCTGTTCCATCCGAAACGCGCGATGACGCCGGTACGTGCATTGTCTGGCGGGGAACGCAACCGCCTGCTGTTGGCGCGTCTTTTCCTGAAACCCAGCAACCTCTTGATTCTCGATGAACCCACCAACGATCTCGACGTCGAAACGCTGGAACTGCTCGAAGAGTTGATTGACGGTTATCAGGGGACCGTATTGCTGGTAAGCCACGACCGTCAGTTTGTTGACAATACGGTTACCGAGTGCTGGATTTTTGAAGGTGGCGGCAAGATTGGTCGTTATGTGGGCGGTTATCATGACGCGCGTGGCCAACAAACACAGTATGTGGCGTTAAAACAACCCGTTGAGAAAAAAACTGAGGAAACTGTTGCACCTAAAGCAGAAATTGTAAAACGCGGCACAAGCAAACTAAGCTATAAACTACAGCGCGAACTGGAGCAGCTTCCTGCATTGCTGGAAGCGTTGGAAGCTAAGCTGGAAACATTACAAGCTCAGGTGGCTGATGCCTCATTTTTCAGTCAACCGCATGAGCAAACGCAGCAGGTATTAGCTAGTCTGAACGAAGCGGAACAAGAACTTGAGCAAGCCTTTGAGCGCTGGGAGTATCTTGAGTCTTTAAAGAATGGCGCATAATTAAAGGAGCACATATGTGCGAACATCACCATGCCGCGAAGCATATTTTATGCTCGCAGTGTGACATGCTGGTGGCGCTTCCTCGCCTTGAGCATGGTCAGAAAGCGGCATGTCCACGATGTGGCACTACGTTAACGGTTGAGTGGGACGCGCCACGGCAGCGTCCTACCGCCTATGTGTTAGCAGCATTGTTCATGCTGCTTTTGTCCAACCTGTTTCCCTTTGTGAATATGAACGTCGCAGGGGTGAGCAGCGAAGTGACATTGCTGGAAATCCCCAGTGTTCTCTTTTCCGAAGATTATGCCAGTCTCGGCACCTTCTTTTTGCTCTTCGTGCAACTGGTTCCTGCGTTTTGCCTGCTAACTATTCTGTTGCTGGTGAATCGGGTTGAGATGCCGGGGCGGCTCAAAGCGCGGTTAGCGCGCGTCTTGTTCCAGTTAAAAAGCTGGGGAATGGCGGAAATCTTCCTCGCGGGCGTGCTGGTCAGTTTTGTTAAGCTCATGGCCTATGGCGATATCGGTGTGGGCAGTAGTTTCATCCCGTGGTGCTTCTTTTGCCTTCTCCAGTTACGCGCATTCCAGTGTGTTGATCGTCGCTGGCTGTGGGATGATATTGCGCCGATGCCGGCTATCAAACAGGTCTTAAAGCCAGGTGTACCCGGTATCCGGCAAGGATTGCGTTCCTGCTCCTGTTGCACAGCTATTCTTCCGGCTGAAGAGCTGGTGTGTCCGCGCTGTCAAACGAAAGGCTATGTGCGTCGTAAAAACAGTTTGCAATGGACACTGGCATTACTGTTCACGTCGATCATGCTCTATCTTCCCGCCAATATTCTGCCGATTATGATCACCGATTTGCTCGGGTCAAAGCTGCCGTCAACCATCCTTGAGGGTGTGGTTTTAATCTGGAGCGAAGGTTCTTATCCTGTGGCTGCGGTTATCTTTATCGCCAGTATTCTGGTGCCGACGTTGAAAATGATCGCTATCGCCTGGCTATGTTGGGATGCCAAAGGGCATGGCAAACGCGACAGCGAACGTATGCACCTGATTTATGAGGTGGTGGAATTTGTCGGTCGCTGGTCAATGATCGACGTTTTTGTTATTGCGGTGCTCTCAGCGCTGGTGCGTATGGGAGGGTTGATGAACATTTATCCTGCAATGGGTGCTTTGATGTTTGCTTTAGTCGTCATTATGACAATGTTTTCTGCGATGACGTTTGATCCACGTCTGTCGTGGGACCGTGAACCAGAACCAGGCCATGAGGAGTCCTGATAGCATGGAATCTAAAAGTGGGGAAGCCAAAGTGCAGAAGGTAAAAAACTGGTCGCCCGTGTGGATATTTCCGATCGTCACTGCACTCATTGGCGCATGGGTTCTGTTTTACCACTACAGCCATCAGGGGCCGGAAGTCACGTTGATTACGACCAATGCCGAAGGTATTGAAGGGGGTAAAACGACGATTAAAAGCCGTAGTGTGGATGTCGGCGTGGTTGAAAGCGCTACCCTGACGGATGATTTGACCCATGTGGAGATTAAAGCACGTCTCAATTCCGGGATGGAAAAGCTGCTGCATAAAGATTCGGTCTTTTGGGTGGTGAAGCCGCAAGTGGGACGTGAAGGTATCAGTGGCCTGGGAACGCTGTTGTCCGGGGCATATATTGAGCTGCAACCCGGTAATAAAGGCAGCAAGCTGGAAAATTACCAATTGCTCGATTCTCCACCGCTGGCACCGCCTGATGCAAAAGGGATCCGCGTGATCCTGGACAGTAAAAAAGCAGGACAATTGAGTCCGGGTGACCCGGTTCTGTTCCGTGGGTATCGCGTGGGCTCGGTTGAGACCAGCACGTTTGATGCGCAAAAACGTACGATCAGTTACCAGCTTTTCATCAATGCGCCAAACGATCGACTGGTAACCAGTAATGTCCGTTTCTGGAAGGACAGCGGTATTGCCGTCGATCTCACTTCGGCGGGTATGCGAGTGGAAATGGGCTCGCTCACCACGCTGTTTGGCGGCGGAGTCAGCTTTGACGTACCGGAAGGGCTGGAACAAGGCCAACCGGTTGAACAGCACTCCTCTTTTAATCTGTATGACGATCAAAAAAGTATTCAGGATTCCTTGTATACCGATCACATTGATTACCTGATGTTCTTCAAGGATTCAATTCGTGGTCTGCAGCCGGGGGCGCCGTTGGAGTTCCGTGGCATACGCCTGGGTACCGTAAGTAAAGTGCCTTTCTTTGCGCCAAATATGCGCCAGGTATTTAACAACGATTACCGCATTCCTGTTCTGGTGCGTATCGAACCTGAACGGCTGAAAGCGCAGTTGGGTGAAGACACCGATGTAGGTGCTCATCTTGCTGAGTTGCTCAAACGTGGACTGAGAGGGTCATTGAAGACGGGGAACCTGGTGACCGGCGCGCTGTATGTCGATCTCGATTTTTACCCAAAAGAGCCGCCAATTACAGGAGTACGCGAGTTTAATGGTTATCAAATTATTCCGACAGTGAGCGGCGGTCTGGCGCAGATTCAGCAGCGTCTGATGGAAGCGTTGGATAAGATTAATAGTCTACCGCTGAACCCGATGATTGAGCAGGCAACCAATACGCTGTCGGAAAGCCAGCGCACGATGAAGCATCTGCAAACTACGCTGGATAACATGAATAAGATCACGTCCAGCCAGTCGATGCAGCAGCTTCCTGCGGATATGCAGAATACGTTGCGTGAGCTGAATCGCAGCATGCAGGGCTTCCAGCCGGGTTCTGCGGCCTACAACAAGATGGTGGCAGATATGCAGCGTCTTGATCAGGTACTGCGTGAACTGCAGCCGGTTCTGAAAACGCTGAACGACAAGAGTAACGCGCTGGTGTTTGAAGCGAAGGACAAAAAAGATCCAGAGCCGAAGAGGGCGAAACAATGAAAAAGTGGCTAGTGGTGATGATGGCGGTCTGGCTGACGTCATGTAGCTCCAGCGGAGAGAATAAAAGCTATTATCAGCTCCCCATTGCGCAAGGGGGGGTACAAAGTTCAGCTAATCAGGGCAACCGCCTGCTGTGGGTTGAACAGGTTGCAGTACCTGATTACCTGGCGGGGAATGGTGTGGTGTACCAGACCAGCGACGTGAAGTATGTGATAGCGAATAACAATCTCTGGGCCAGCCCACTGGATCAGCAGTTGCGTAATACCCTTGTCGCAAATCTCAGTATGCAACTTCCTGGTTGGGTCGTTGCATCTCAGCCGTTGGGAAGCACCCAGGATACGCTTAACGTGACGGTGACAGGCTTTCACGGACGTTACGATGGCAAAGTGATTGTCAGCGGTGAATGGTTGCTTAATCACCAGGGGCAATTAATCAAGCGTCCGTTCCATATCGAAGTTGTACAGACGCAGGATGGCTACGATGAAATGGTGAAAGTTCTGGCCAGCGCCTGGAGTCAGGAAGCGACCGCAATCGCACAAGAGCTGAAACGCATTCCATAAGCTTAAATAATTGTAAATTATGCCGCCTCAGGCTCATCGCCAGAGGCGGTTTTTTTTATTTTTTTAGTGGTTGAGGTAGCTGTTCTGACAGAGAATTTTTGTACAAATGATTTACCAGCTAGCTCACAAATATGACACTGGCGTGAATTTTGCGCATTGACGAGCCTGATGTTTAGGGGTATTCGTTTAGTGTGATTGCACACTTAGCAATCACTGTTTTCTTTTCCACCAGACCCAAAAATGAGGGAAACGAGGCATGAAGAGACAAAAACGAGATCGCCTGGAACGGGCACATCAACGTGGATATCAGGCCGGCATTGCCGGACGCTCAAAAGAAATGTGTCCCTATCAGACGCTGAATCAGAGGTCATACTGGCTGGGAGGCTGGCGAGAAGCCATGGGGGATAGGGTTTTAATGGCCTGATTCTGTCTCTTTAGATAAAAGAAACCTCCGCAGAGCGGAGGTTTCGCCTTTTGTAGTCCGGCAAATTAACGTACGCGGTCATTAGGCCATGTCGCACACCAGATCTACAGATGTCTGCAATTAGAACGCCGAGGTGTCCTGGAACAGACCCACTTTCAGATCATTTGCGGTGTAGATCAGACGACCATCAACCAGCACTTCACCATCAGCCAGACCCATGATCAGGCGGCGGTTAACGATGCGTTTGAAGTGAATGCGGTAGGTGACTTTCTTCGCGGTCGGCAGAACCTGACCTGTGAATTTCACTTCGCCCACGCCCAGCGCACGGCCTTTACCTTCGCCGCCCAACCAGCCGAGATAGAATCCAACCAGCTGCCACATGGCATCCAGACCCAGGCAACCTGGCATTACCGGATCGCCGATAAAATGGCATCCGAAGAACCACAGGTCCGGGTTGATGTCCAGTTCAGCTTCCACATAACCTTTGTCAAAGTTGCCGCCGGTTTCGGTCATCTTGATGACACGATCCATCATCAGCATGCTTGGTGCAGGCAGTTGTGGGCCTTTAGCACCAAACAGCTCACCGCGACCAGAGGCAAGAAGGTCTTCTTTTGTATAGGATTCGCGTTTATCTACCATGTTCTCTGTAAGCCTTATTTTATTGAAGCACGCAGGATAGCTAACACGTGTACGCTGAACAAGTCCGATCAGTTCGGAATAATCCAATTCAACCAACGTAGCGGCCATGGAAAACGATGACGGCCTTCCTGTTGCGTTGCCGCAGCAATACGCTCCTGGATAGTTTGCATCAGCGTCGTCTGACCTTCGCCATCCCACACCAAATTTAATAGCAGTGGCAGCGCATCGGTTACGTCGTCTACTGCCCAGATAGTGAATTTTTCTTCTTCAACTGCCTGCAGCAGTGCGGGTGGAAGGCTCAGATGTCTGACGTTGGCTGTAGGGATAATCACCCCCTGAGTCCCCGTTAATTCACGCTGCTGGCAGATGGCAAAGAAGCCTTCAATTTTTTCATTCAGACCGCCGACAGGTTGAGCACGACCAAACTGATCGACAGAACCGGTTATCGCGATGCTTTGATTGACAGGAACGTCAGCGAGGGCGCTGATCAGCGCACACAGTTCTGCCATTGAGGCGCTGTCACCGTCTACTTCACTGTATGATTGCTCAAATGTCAGAGAGGCAGAGAACGGTATTTGCTGTTCAAGCTGGAGTTCCGACATCAGGAACGCCTGCATAATCATCATACCTTTGGCATGAATATTTCCGCCCAACTCTGCTTTACGTTCAATATCGGTAAATTCGCCATCGCCAATATGCACGACGCAACTGATACGTGAAGGTTCACCAAACGCGCGGGGATGACCTGGAAATTCAATCACCGACAGGGCGTTTATTTGCCCAATACGCTCGCCTTCCGTTTCAATGAGGATCTGCTCTTGCAGGATCTCATCCTGCATCCGTTCAGAGAGGAATCCTTCTCGCCACTCACGTTGAGCAAGCATCAGACTCAATTGCTCCGCAGTGCAGGTATCACCGTCGCAAAGAGGGGACACTTCTTTGAACTGGCGAGTGATCCATAGCGGATTAAGCGGCAGCGTGTCCTGTTCGCCGGTGTAGCGAACAGCTTCACGGATGAGAACCTGCCATGCATCGGCAGCGGGATAGGGCAAATTGTTGCGTCGGGCAGTATGCGTTACCCACTGACACCACTGTGTCATGGTTTCGGCATCCACTATCTGCAAGTTATCCTCAAATTCGCTGTAGATAGCCTGTTCTGCCAGTTCTGGTTCCATTTCCTGGAAGTCTGCCAGCGATTCACGTTCGCCGACCAACACCACTTTCAGTTTAAGCGGCATAGAAGGGACGGAGACTGGCAGGGGGCGAGACTCGTCAAAGGCTACCCAGTCAAAACGCTCGTGGCTGACAATGGCTTTCAGGCGCATCCACAACAACGGCTGAGCCAAAAGTGTGCGCAATGAGATAACCAGCACACCGCCGTTGGCCTGATGGACCAGTCCCGGTTGCAGCGTAATTTCGCCATTGAACTGGCGCAGACAGCCAAACAGCTGTTCGGCCTCAACCCAGTCCGCATTAACCACCTGAGTTAACGTTGCAAAGTTGTCGTCTGCTTTCTCCGCTGCGCGGTAACGAATAGTGTGGCCGGATACATCGTAATGTCCCCCGGTTAACCTATCGGCATCCGTATGCAAGGTACGTGCAGCCGTTGCAATAAGATTGAGATACTCCAGCTCTTCGGGCGCTTTCACCAGCATAAACGAGGACGTAGCCCAGTGCTGAAGAAGCTGCTCTAGCGCGAATTGTAAACGTGGCTGAGTATCACTGAGTAAGGTATCGGTGTCGTCAGTGACGTGCGGCTGTGCAAATATTTCCTGATAGCTGTCGGTATCAGGAACCAGATCACGCCATGCAAGTTTCGTAATGGTCAAAGTTGATGTTTTTTAGTCTGTTGTAAAAAACGAGATTATACCGTAACCATCAGCACTGCACACGTGGAAAGCACCGCTAAACGGATGTGATGACGCGCGACAGTTCACAGGCTGGATATTCTTTTCTTCAGATGCCCAAAAAGCTGATATTCTGATAAGAGTTACACGGTAACATTGAGATCGCAATGAAATATCAACAACTTGAAAATCTTGAAAGCGGATGGAAATGGAAGTACCTGGTGAAGAAGCATCGCGAGGGGGAGTTGATTACCCGCTATGTGGAAGCCAGTGCTGCCAAAGAAGCCGTTGATTTGTTGCTAACCCTCGAAAATGAACCGGTTCGGGTCAACGCCTGGATTGAAGAATACATGAACCCAGCACTGCTCAATCGCATGAAGCAAACGATCCGGGCGAGGCGTAAGCGGCACTTTAATGCAGAACATCAACATACGCGTAAGAAATCGATCGATCTGGAGTTTATGGTCTGGCAGCGTTTAGCCGGGCTTGCGCAGCGACGTGGTAAAACGCTCTCAGAAACGATTGTGCAGTTGATTGAAGATGCGGAGCATAAAGAAAAGTATGCGAACAAGATGTCGACATTGAAGCAGGATCTTCAGGCGTTACTGGGTAAAGAGTAGGGTACGGGTAACGTCAATATGGAGCGTACCTGGAGCGTACCTGTGTTTTTGAATGATATACAGGTAAAAAAAAACCCCGCCAGGCGGGGTTTTTTTATAAGACGATAACTTAAGCCTGAGGCTGAGTTACAACGTCTTTGATACCTTTAACTTCGATCTCAACACGACGATCCGGAGCCAGGCAGTCGATCAGTGCAGCGCGAGCTTTCACGTTGTCACAGGTGTTGCCAGTAACCGGGTTGGATTCGCCCATACCACGTGCGGAGATTTTGTCAGAAGGGATACCTTTAGAGATCAGGTAATCAACAACGGACTGAGCACGTTTCTCAGACAGACCCTGGTTGTAAGCGTCAGAACCGATGCGGTCAGTGAAGCCCAGAACAACGACGGAACCGTCTTTCGGATCCAGGTTGCTCAGCTGGCTGTACATCTGATCCAGAGCCTGCTGGCCTTCTGGTTTCAGAGTCGCTTTGTTGAAGTTGAACAGAACGTCAGACTTCAGAGTGAAGTGTTTGGTCTGTACTTCTGGAGCCGGAGCCGGAGCCGGAGCAACTACCGGAGCTGCTTCTTCCTGCTGGCCGAAACGGTAAGAAACACCAACGCTCAACAGACCGTTGTCTGGACGACCACCAACGGTGTTCGCGTCACCGATGTTGTTAGTCCACTGGTATTCCAGACGGGTAGCGATTTCAGGAGTAATTGCATACTCTACGCCGCCAGCGAATACTGGGGATACACCAGTGTCGTGGTCTTTGAAGCCGTCGTTGTTTTTAGCATCTGCACGCCAAACCATACCACCCAGACGGGTATAAACGTCCAGATCGTCAGTGATTGGGTAACCCAGTTTAGCGGTCAGCTGAACGCCCTGAGCTTTGAATGCGCCATTTTCAGTGTTGCCTTTGTACGGCATACGACCTAACCAGTCGTAACCCATTTCAAAACCAACGTACGGGTTAACCTGGTAACCACCGAACGCACCAGCACCCAGTTGGCTTTCGTGGGTCGGTCCGTTGTTGTTGATCTGATTGTTGCCGATGTCATGGAACTGGGACCAACCCAGTTTAGCACCAGTATACCAGGTGTTATCTTTCGGAGCGGCCTGCGCCACGGTAGCGAAACCAGCCAGTGCCACTGCAATTGCGATAGCTGTCTTTTTCATTTTATGCGCCTCGTTATCATCCAAAATTCGCCATGAATATCTCCAGAGAGATAACACGGTTAAATCCTTCACCCGGGGACCAGTTCAATAGTTACTCTACCGATATCTGCGGCTTAAGCCGAGCACCCCTGGCGATGTAAAGTCTACAACGTACTCGAAAACTTACAAGTGTGAACTCCGTCAGGCATATGAAAAAAAAAGGCTTGTATACACAATATTTAACATTTATGGATGATTAATTGTACAGCCACTATCGCGGAAACCGCTTCACACAGGCGTTCTCACCAAAAATGTGTTAAAGCTCAAAGCTGAATTTGAGGGTGAAAAAAAATTCCAGGATAATTCCTAATTTTACTCAATGATACAAATTCGAGTGAATTTTTAGCCCGGAATGGTGTCTCCCCGCAAGTGTCTGAGCGCGTACAGGACGCATGATAAATCCCATTGCGTTTCCCTCATCTGCCGCTTTCACCAGTTCTGCATGTTCATCTTCTGTTAATTCTTCCGTCAGCCAGCCGATAACCACACTGTAATTCCCTGTGCGCAGCGCACGGACCATTGATTCCAGCGTATGGCAGGGAGAGAGTTGGCTAATTTGCATGACTTTCGTCAATGGGAGCCCGGCCGACTGCACCCACTCGCGGCTCAGTTTTTGTTGAGGCGTCAGCCAGAGCTGCCAGCGCGACTGCTGACCTAATTGCTGAAGCAGAGGAAGAAGCAGGAGTTGCGTCATCATGGGCTGGTCCTCGCGATAGACCACTTCACTGATAAGCCCAGCGGTAGTGTGCTCTGACGACACGCGCGCAATTTTGCTTGATGCGGAAGAGAACGACGAAGAACGATTTGCGTAGCCTGAAGTGTACATAATCAATCCAGCCCTGTGAGTTACTGTATGGATATACAGTAACCCTGCTATCACCAAAGATCAACCTTATTTTCTGAAACAGGTTCGCAGTTTTTGGTTGTTGTTATGGGAAAAACAAAATTCATCTTGCCCCTTGCGAATAAGTTGCCTATTTTCGTCATTAACGGATCCGCTACTGCAAATCATTTTATTACGTTATGATTTAAAAGGATTTTTATGAAAAAACTTTCTTATGCAAGGATCTATAAATCACAAGAATATCTGGCGTCATTGGGGACTATTCGTTATCGATCGCTGTTTGGTGGTTATAGCCTGACAGTCGACGACACGGTATTTGCTATGGTCGCCAGTGGCGAGTTATATCTTCGGGCCTGTGAACAGAGCGCGCCGTACTGTGTAAAACATTCCCCTGTCTGGCTGACGTTTATAAAACGTGGACGTCCGGTGGTGCTTAATTATTATCAGGTGAACGATACGCTGTGGCAAAACCAGCAACAACTGGTGTCGCTATCACGGTATTCACTGGATGCGGCGTTAAAAGAAAAACAAAGTCGTTTTGCACAGCATCGCCTGCGTGGACTGCCGAACATGACATTTCATCTGGAAACCCTGCTGAATGAAGCAGGTGTAAAAGATGAAAGCACATTACGCATGTTGGGGGCAAAAATGTGCTGGTTGAAACTGCGACAGGTTAATCCCGCCCTGACGGTGAAAATACTCTATGCCCTTGAAGGCGCGATTGGGGGGATTCATGAGGCGGCGCTCCCGGCGATTCGTCGCCAGGAGCTTGTGGAGTGGGTGAGTTCTCTTACGCCTGAACCGGTGTACTAGACGGCAATGCGGCAATTTGCTGCTGTAATCGTCTGATTTCTGGTAGTAGTGCTATCAATAGGCCAACTTGCTGTACGACCAGCGGTTCTTTACTGTCCGGGCGTGGTTCGAGATGCTGAATCCGTTGCTTCAGTCCTTCAAGCGCCTGGTATACGCGCTGCTCGTCAGCGGGTTGATGGTGCAGTGCATCATCAACATAGCAAACGGCATCGTCCAGTAATGCCAGAACGTCCGGGTTGGTTAACTGTTCACGGTGTGCGCCCAGCGCCGAGATATAACTGGTAAAGGTATGGTTGAGGCACAGCAAGCGGAATGCCGTTTCGCGCGTTTGGGCGGTGACATCCGGTTCACTCGACATATTCGACACCACGGATGCCAGCTCCGCATCACGATTATGCGCATCACGGCGTGCAATACGGTATGCCAGACGATTGTCTCGCCCCTGATGATATTGTTCGAGAATGGCGTCAAGGTAACGACAGTTTGCATCGGTCGCCCGTTCAATCACCCGTGGCAGGTTGCGAAAACGCCAGTCTGGCCAGATGAAACTGACGGCTGCCCATGCGATGGCACAACCTATCAGCGTATCGATGACGCGCGGCAGTGCGACTTCAAACCCTTCTCCAAGCAGGTTAAAGCACAGCAATACCAGCAATGTGATAAACATGGTGGCATGCGCGTACTGAACATTGCGGAAAGCGAAAAAGAGCACGCCAGTGATCACCAGCAGTATTAATTGCCCTTCCAGCGATGGGACGAACCACAGGATGGGCAACCCAATCGCTATCCCAACTAATGTGCCGATAATCCTTAACGCCAGACGATGTCGTGTGGCGTTGTAGTTGGGTTGGCAGACAAACAGGCTGGTCAGCAGGATCCAGTAGCCATGGTTCATACCCGTTATCTGGATAATGGCGTACCCGACGCAGAGCACCAGCGACATGCGAACCGCGTGACGAAACAGCGCCGACTCCGGCGTAAAATTGCGACTCAGACGCAGCCAGATATCACTGAATCCATGCGGACTGTCATCGGCAAGCTGATTTTCTGACTCATTGCGCGAGAGTACCTGAGCCTGCTCAGACTCAATGGTGGCGAGTTGCGCATCGATAGCCCGCAGATTTGATAGTAAGAATCCCAGCGTATTGAGCAGATCTGCAGGGGCACCGCTTGCACGCATGCGCTCAAGGGCGGCATCGATATGTGTAAAGACGCGCTCAAAGTGTGGATCGTGCTGGTAAGGGGTGCGTAGCAAAATGCAGCGAGACAGTTGTGTACAGGCTTGTCCCTGCATCGACATTAATCGCTGGAAACGAAACATCACATCGCTGTGACGGAAATGGTCGCGTAGCGTCTGGTACTGAATATGTGAGGAACTTGCGCGTTCGTGAATATCCTGCGCGACAAAATAGTAATGCAGTGTGCGGCGGGTTCCTCGCTGTCCACGGTCACCGCGCAGACGGGTGAGTAATGATATTTTTGTTTGGTTCAACGTCGCCATCAGTTGCCCATTGGCCAGCGCTAAGTCATACAAGGGGGCCTGGCTTTCGTCTTCGATGTCGGGATCAAAAAGGCGGGATTTCAGCTCCAGGTAGTGTGCCAGCTGTTCGTAGCTGCGCGCCAGATTGTCCTGCAGTGGACGAATCGGGAACAGAAGGTGACCGATAAGCGTCAGAAGGTTATACCAGATGGCGCCAGCAAGCAGCAGGATCGGTTGCTGGTACCACTGATCGTAAAGTGATGTGCCCAGCATGGTGTAAATGGCGATCAGTAATGCACCAAAAGCGATGGTCGCATAACGCTGACCTAAGCCTCCCAGCAAAATAAAGCCGCTGGTGGAAAGCGTTAATCCAATCGCGAAAAGCCACGGCCAGGGGAAGAGCAATTCGACGGAGGCCGAGGCAATAAAAAAGCAGATCAGTGTAATGATCAAATTGCGCAGACGACCCGCGAGCCGATCGTCCAGATCGGTCAGCGCGGCAGCAACCATACCCAGCGTTAGCGGGATGGTCAGTTTGACGTCACCCAGCCACCACGGCAGCGCCGTAGTACCGCAAAGTGCGATAAAAATTCGCACGTAGTACAGCCAGGTGCTGTTCCAGGTATAGCGTTTAAGCAGTGGACTTAACATAAAGGCCATCAGTTCCGATTATTCAAAGCGACGACGCGCGTTGGCTTCGCGTGCGGCACGGGCAACTTCGACTGAAACCACGCGACGACCAACGGGCCAGAGTGCAATTGCGGCGATTTTAAAGTTCGCAATACCTACCGGAATACCAATAATCGTAATGCACTGGGCAATACCGGAAACAATATGCATCAGGCACAGCCACCAGCCGAAGAAAATCAGCCAGAAAATATTGAGCAGCGTGCCGCCGGTATTCAGAAGCGCGTTTTTACCCGCCGGGTTGAGTTCATCAACGTGAATCGCTTCATTACCGTAGGGGAACAGCGACAAGCGTGTGATTTCCCAGCAGGAGCGGGTCAAGGGTAGTGTGAAGATAAGCACGATACTGACTAACGTCGCCAGTAACCAGGCTAAGGTGGTGGCGAATCCCCCAAGCACAAAATTTAAAATATTCAGAACAGTACGCATAAACCCTCGGTTAACTCTGGTTTTCTGTGAGTTTGGCAATTGTAACGTTTTTTTGGGCTGGAGCACGTTTTCTCTGGCGGTTACACTGATAAGCAAACCTCTTCGTGTGGATCCGCGTAAGTCTTATGGAACTGAAAGCAACTTCTCTGGGAAAACGTCTGGCGCAACACCCTTACGATCGGGCCGTTATTCTCAATGCCGGCATTAAAGTCTCCGGCGACCGTCATGAGTATCTTATTCCATTCAATCAGTTACTGGCTATCCATTGTAAAAGGGGCCTGGTATGGGGCGAGCTGGAATTTGTGCTTTCTGATGATAAAGTTGTACGCCTTCACGGCACTGAATGGGCGGAAACCCAGCGTTTCCACCATCATCTGAGCATGCTCTGGCAACAGTGGAGCCAGGAGATGAGTGACGTTGCAGCAGGGGTGCTACAGGAACAGCTGGATGCGATTGCCGCGCGTACAGGGGAAAACAGATGGCTGACGCGGAGCCAAACATCCGGATTGCAACAACAGATCCGCCGTGCTTTTGACGCGTTGCCCCTGCCGGTCAACCGGCTGGAAGAATTTGATCATTGTCGTGAGGCATTGCATCAGTGCCAGGCGTGGCTGCAGGACATTGAAGCGTGTCGTTTGCAGCATAACCAGGCATATACCGATGCGATGCTGGCGGAGCATACCGAGTTTTTCCAGAAGATTGAGTCCTCACCGCTGAATCCAGCCCAGGCGCGTGCGGTGGTGAATGGCGAGCAGTCGCTATTGGTGCTTGCGGGTGCAGGAAGTGGCAAGACATCCGTTCTGGTTGCGCGTGCGGGCTGGTTGCTGGCGCGGGGAGAAGCGGCTGCTGAACAAATCCTGCTGCTGGCGTTTGGTCGCAAAGCCGCTCAGGAAATGGATGAGCGCATTCGCGAACGGCTGCAGACGCAAGACGTCACCGCACGGACGTTCCATTCACTGGCGTTGCATATTATTCAACAGGGTAGCAAAAAAGTCCCGACAGTCAGCAAACTCGAAAATGATACTGCCGCCAGAAATAAACTGTTTATCGCCACATGGCGTCAGCAGTGCAGCGAGAAAAAAGCACAGGCTAAAGGCTGGCGACAGTGGTTGGAAGAAGAGATGCAGTGGTCCGTGCCAGAAGGCAATTTTTGGGACGATGAGAAATTACAGCGTCGCCTGGCCTCACGTCTGGATCGCTGGGTTAGCCTGATGCGTATGCATGGTGGAGCACAGGCGGAGATGATCGCCAATGCGCCGGAGGCGATCCGCGATCTGTTCAGCAAACGTATAAAGCTGATGGCACCGTTGCTCAAGGCCTGGAAAAGTGCTCTGAAAGAAGAGAATGCCGTCGATTTTTCAGGATTGATCCATCAGGCCATTGTCATTCTGGAGAAAGGGCGCTTTATCAGCCCCTGGAAGCACATCCTGGTTGATGAATTTCAGGATATCTCCCCACAGCGCGCCGCCCTGTTAGCCGCATTGCGCAAGCAAAACTCACAGACCACGCTATTTGCCGTGGGGGATGACTGGCAGGCCATTTACCGTTTCAGTGGTGCACAACTTTCGTTGACTACTGCCTTCCGGCAACACTTTGGTGAGGGCGATCGCTGCGATCTGGATACGACATACCGTTTTAATAGCCGTATTGGCGAGATAGCCAATCGGTTTATCCAACAAAACCCGCATCAGCTTAAGAAACCGCTCAATAGCCTGGTAACTGGCGACAGAAAAGCCGTCACTCTGCTCGATGAAAGTCAGCTGGATGCGCTATTGGATAAGCTATCCGGCTTTGCGAAAGCAGAAGAACGCATACTGGTGCTGGCGCGATATCACCACCTTAAACCTGCCAGTCTTGAGAAAGCAGCGACCCGCTGGCCCAAACTACAGCTGGATTTTATGACTATTCATGCCAGTAAAGGACAGCAGGCGGATTATGTCATTGTCGTTGGGCTTCATGATGGCAACGATGGTTTTCCGGCCCCGGCCCGTGAGTCGATTATGGAAGAAGCATTACTGCCAATGGTCGAGGATTTTCCGGATGCAGAAGAGAGAAGGTTGCTCTACGTGGCACTTACACGTGCCCGGCATCGGGTGTGGTTGCTGTTTAATAAAGACGCGCCATCTTGTTTTGTTGATGAACTAAAACAACTGGATGTCCCGGTAGCGAGAAAACCCTGAAGAACAGGCGGCTACCGCCGCCTGTCTGACGATTATTTGAGGCGCTCAGCCAGATAACGGGCGTAATCCGGGATCAGTATGTCCGTCGCATCGCTGAAGTTTGGTGACTGGATAATAAAATCGGCGGTAGATACGTTGGTGGCAACCGGAATATTCCAAACTGTGGCCAGGCGCAGAAGGGCTTTAACATCCGGATCATGAGGCACGGCGTTGAGTGGATCCCAGAAGAAGATCAGCACATCAATTTTCCCTTCAGAGATCAGGGCACCGACCTGCTGATCGCCACCCATTGGACCGCTGAGCATGGCGTTGACATCCATACCGGTCGCGCGTTGAATGAGATTTCCTGTCGTGCCTGTCGCATAGAGGACATGCTTTTCTAACAATGGCTGGTGGCGTTCTACCCAGCTCATCAGCATCTGTTTACAGTGATCATGTGCAACCAGCGCAATATGCTTACGCGCCGGTAAAGTGCGAGTCGTCAGTTCCATAGTACAGCTCCCAAGTTAACCTCACTACAGAGTACTGGAAGCTCTTGACGCTGCAAGAGAAAGACAAAAAAAATGCGTAGGTGAACATAAATGTCACGAGGGAGGCTGTTTCTCTGCCCATTGCAGAAAATTACTTCGTGTTTGCGCATCGGCCTGCCCAAACCAGTATTTCAAACGCTGTTCGGTAAGTGTTTGCGACTGTGGCGGCACCCGATCCAGTTCAGAGACTCCCGAGAGCAATGCGCTGTCATCTGCCATCATAGTGGCAAATTGTGGGAGTGAAGCGTGCTTAGACGATTTGTTATAGCGTTCAGTCTCGAGTTCGTAATCCACGATTTTTGCCGATGAGGTAATCGACAAAATATCCAGCTTGACCGGAATGGGCATGGAATCGCCATCTAATAGTTCCACACGGGGAGCGTCATCGAAATGCGTCGCGTCACGTTCGTTGTTAAGACGGGGGAGATGAAAATTGACCTGACTAACCAACTGAGTATCAAAACTGATGACCAGCGGAGGAGAAATATACAGACGTTCTTCATGGCTGGAGAGACGAATCGTTTTCTCAACGCGAAAGACAAGCTGATGCCGACCATTCTCCAGCTCAATACTGTCGGCACCGCGCAGTAAAGAGCTGGACACCTTTTTTCCGTCCAGCACCAGAAGGTCAATATCATTAGACAGGCGCAAAGAGGTCGCACAAACGGTTACCGGCAAAAGCAGAGCAATCAGGGCTGTCACAATGCCGGTTTTCATAAGGTTCTCCTGTCCAGAAAATGATCTGCATAAGATGTATCTAAATTTTTCGACAATCATGTTTACTAACATATAGACATATTTTCCAGTTTAGCTCTCATGCGCCAGTATGGGATGAATGGTTGCGACGTCAGGTTTGTCGTACACTTTGCAAAACAGCCTGGAGGAAGACGATGAAAGAGACCGATATTGCTGGCATTTTGACATCTACCCGTACGATTGCGCTGGTAGGAGCAAGCGATAAACCCGATCGCCCGAGCTATCGGGTAATGAAGTATTTACTTGATCAGGGTTATCACGTTATCCCCGTGTCTCCTAAGGTTGCCGGGAAGTCGCTGCTGGGGCAGCAGGGCTATGCGACGCTGGCAGACGTACCAGAGAAAGTGGATATGGTGGATGTCTTTAGAAACTCAGAAGCAGCATGGGGAGTCGCACAGGAGGCTATTGCTATTGGCGCGAAGACCTTGTGGATGCAGCTTGGCGTGATTAATGAGCAGGCAGCCGTGCTGGCGCGCGATGCGGGCCTGGCGGTAGTAATGGATCGTTGCCCGGCGATTGAAATCCCCAGACTGGGACTGGCGAAGTAAGGTTGTACTGTCGCCGGATGGCGCATTGTATATCCGGCCTACAACGGTGTTTGTCGTAGGCCGGAGAAATGTTGTCAGTTGCGCAGGCGTGGGGCCTGGAGCTGTTTACGGATTGTCCGTGCCAGTTCATCCATCGACGGTTGCTCTGGATGTTCTTCTTGTAGCTCACTACTCAACTGTGCTTCAGCCAGATACGTATGTACTGGCAGGCCATTATCGTCTTCCATCACCACGTGATACCAGGGAGCGGCGCGAAGTTCGTCGTTTACCGCCAACTCATCAGGTGACGGGTCAACAAGCGAATATTCCGGGTCGATATCCACGACCACTCCGAGGTAACCTAACAGGGAATGGCGGACCTGCTGGCCGATACCGAATTTGCTGGCAATCATAGTCACCTCCCGGGAAATAGATACCCTCTATGTAAGGGTAATATTCCACTTTTCAAGTTACATGATGCGACAGGCAAACCCTTTCAGATACAGCCCTTCCGGGTAGGTAGCGATCACGGGATGATCGGCGGCCTGACGGAACTGCTCTATAAATTGTACATCACGCCCGGCATCTATTGCGGCATCGGCGATGATTTTCTGAAATAAATCGGTGGTCATCAATCCGGAGCAGGAGAATGTCAGCAGTACGCCACCCGGATTCAGCAACTGAATTGCCAGCATATTGATGTCTTTATAGCCACGACAGGCACCCATCAACTGGCTTTTGTTTTCGACAAACTTCGGCGGGTCCATCACGATAACATCAAATTTCTCACCACGATCGCGATAGGCGCGCAGCAACTTGAACACGTCATCACGCACAAACTCGGCTTTGCTCAGATCCAGCTTGTTCAGCTCTACGTTCTGGCGGGCGATATCGAGAGCTTCCTGGGAAGTATCAACGCTGACGACCTGGCGGCAGCCGCCCATTAATGCAGAGACGGCGAATCCACCGGTATAGGAGAAACAGTTCAATACGCGCTGATTTTCCACATAACGACGCGTGGCCAGGCGGCTGTCACGCTGATCGAGGTAATAACCGGTTTTATGTCCGTGCTGAATATCAACCAGCAGTTTCATCCCGTGCTCTTCAATCGGCAGCAGTGCTGGCGGCAGTTCACCCGTGACGGGGCCCTGAGTCAGTTCCATGCCTTCTTTTTTACGCACGGCAACATCGCTACGGTCATAAATAGCGCACTCCGGGAAGACAATCTGCAGGGCGCTAATCAATGCGGCACGTTGATACTCGGCACCTGCACTGAGAAGTTGCAGCACCAGAAAGTTACCGAAACGGTCAATGGTGATGCCCGGCAGACCATCAGACTCCCCGGCAATCAGTCGATAGCTGTCCAGCCCGTCCTTTTTCGCCAGCCAGTCTCGCCACTTCTGCGCTTGTTGCAAACGGCGGGTAAAGAAATCAATATCGATGGATTCAGACTTGTCGAATGTCCAGACGCGTGCACGGATCTGCGACGCGGGTGAGTACGCGCCGCGTGCTAACCATTTACCCTGATGGTCAACAATATCGATGGTCTCACCGAGGTTGGCTTTACCTTCCATACGTGCGACGGCACCGGAAAATACCCACGGATGGCGGCGCAGTAATGATTTTTCGCGCCCTTTGGCTAACACTAAACGTACACTCATAATTTACTATTCTGTCAATTCAAAGAAATGGGCGCCATTGTCCTGAGTTTTACGTGTATTTGCAACGCGCACCGCGATGATAAGGAGAACCGCAATGTCGAAAGTCTGCATAATCGCCTGGGTCTATGGCCGGGTTCAGGGGGTAGGATTTCGCTACACCACCCAGCATGAAGCACAACGGCTGGGATTGACTGGCTACGCGAAGAATATGGATGACGGCAGCGTAGAGGTTGTCGCCTGCGGTGAAAGCGACCGGGTAGAACAGCTGATGAAGTGGTTAAAAGCCGGGGGCCCGCGTAGCGCCAGGGTAGACAGAGTTCTCAGCGAACCGCATCGACCTGGCGAAGAGTTAGCGGGATTTAGTATCCGCTATTAAATACATTTCACCGGTTTCGGCAGACCGGCAATTTTAGTCGCCTGCTTGGCCGGACCTTTCGGGAACAGGCGGTAGAGATAACGGCTGTTGCCTTTCTCTTCGCCAAATTTGTTGGCCATCGCTTTGACCAGCATACGAATAGCGGGAGAGGTATTAAATTCCAGATAAAACTCGCGTACGAAACGCACCACTTCCCAGTGTTCCGCGGAGAGCATAATGCCTTCGTTTTCAGCAATGGCAACTGCCAGCGGCTCGCTCCATTCGGTTGTGTCTTTTAAATAGCCTTCGCTATCAGTACTGATTTCTTTACCTTCAAAGATCAACATAATTCTTCACTGCGTTAGTCAAACTGGCGGCAGTTTACCAAAAAAGAAAGCCCCGCATAAGCGGGGCTGGATAATGCGTGTGGACATCTCAATCGCGGCTGGCGAAGCCCAGAATGCTCAGCAGGCTGACGAAGATGTTGTACAGCGATACATACAGGCTGACGGTTGCACGGATGTAGTTGGTTTCACCACCACGGATGATGTTGCTGGTTTCAAACAGGATGGCACCTGAAGAAATCAGGATAAACACCGCGCTAATCGCCAGATGCAGCGCTGGCAGTTGCAGGAAGATATTCGCAACCATACCAATCAGCACTACCACGATACCTGCCATCAGCATACCGCCGAGGAAGGACATGTCTTTACGCGTGGTCAGAACATACGCAGAACAACTGAAGAAGACCAGCGCCGTACCACCCAGTGCCATACCGATCACGTCACCCATACCTGCTGACAGGTAAGTGTTCAGAATCGGTCCCAGGATGTAACCCAGGAAACCGGTGAAAGCGAAAGCAGACAGAATACCTACTGGTTTATCTGCCGTTTTGTAGGTCAGGAACATCAGACCATACATACCAACCAGCGTCAGAATCAGACCCGGAGACGGCAGCATCAGTACCGTACTGGCTGTTGCGGTGATCGCTGAAAACGCCAGCGTCAGGCTGAGCAGGAAATAGGTATTACGCAGCACCTTATGCGTGCTGAGTAGCGATGTACGATCGCGCGAAGAACTAATAATACGATCCATGAGTCACTCTCTTATGACAGATGTAATTAATGATGGAGGATAATGAAATCACCGGTAACGACCCAGCGGTTTTACCCATCTTTACGCATTTTAACCCGCCGGGCTTAAGCATATTATTTCAGCAAAAGCATCTGGATTAGATGTTACCACTGTTTATGCAAAAATGTCAGATCGATATCTGATAGGTAACTGAAAAATATTGCGTTATTCCCTACATGCCTTTAAGAGTGACAGCGGTGTCAACATAAAACAGAGCAATAAGGTAAAGGGAATGACTCAACATAAATCGAAGGTATTTACATTTACGCTGTTGGCTGTCTGTTTGATGTCTGTCAACGGTGTGGCGAGCGCTGCGACAGTTCCCGCGGGCACAGAATTGGCAGCTCAACAGGAACTGGTCAGAAATAACGGCAGTGAGCCAGCCTCACTGGATCCGCATAAAGTTGAAAGCAACGTTGAGTTTAATTTAATCAGCGATATGTTCGATGGACTGGTGGCCGTAAACCTGGATGGCACTATTGCGCCCCGGCTTGCTGCCTCCTGGGAGAATAAAGATAACACTGTCTGGACCTTTCATTTACGTCCGGGCATAACCTGGTCAGATGGATCGGCTATTACTGCACAGGATGTCGTCTGGAGCTGGCAGCGACTGGTTTCACCGCAAACTACTTCACCCTATGCCTCTTATCTGGGCAATATGCATGTCGCAAATGCGGTTGATATTGCTCAGGGGAAAAAAGATCCCACTACGCTTGGGGTCAAAGCGCTGAATGACACTACGCTGGAAATTACCTTGACGCAGCCGACAGCGGCATTTTTAGCGATGCTGGCACACCCATCACTGGTCCCGCTGGATAAAGTACTGATTGGCCGCTTTGGCGATAAGTGGACTCGTCCGGAGCACTTTGTCAGCAGCGGTGCGTATAAGTTGTCGCAGTGGGTCGTCAATGAGCGGATTGTTGCCGTACGCAACCCGCATTACTGGGACGATCAGCATACGGTCATTAATAAAGTGACGTATTTGCCCATCAGTTCAGAGGCCGCAGACGTTAACCGTTACAAAGCCGGGGAAATCGATATTGTTTTTAGTGTTCCGGTCAATCAGTTCGCTCAATTGAAAAAGACGATGGGTGATGAACTCCATGTCTCACCACAGCTTTCAACCTATTATTATCAGTTTAATACCACGCGTGCGCCGTTTAACGACCCGCGCGTGCGTCGGGCGTTGAATATGGCGCTGGATAAAGACATCATCGCACAAAAGGTGATGGGGCAGGGACAACGTGCGGCGTGGGTTATCAGCCAGCCTGAAATTGGCGGGGTAAAATTACATGCGCCGGACTACGCATCATGGCCACTCGACAAACGCATTGCTGAGGCAAAAAAACTGCTGGCGGAAGCGGGGTACGGTCCTGAGCATCCGCTTACCTTAAATCTGCTCTACAACACCTTCGAAACGCATCAGCGAATCGCGATTGCCGCCTCGTCAATGTGGAAGAAAAATCTTGGTGTTGAGGCAAAGCTGCAGAACCAGGAATGGAAAACTATGCTGGATACCATGCACACCGGCAATTTTGACGTCGTACGTTATGCATGGATAGCGGATTACGACGATGCATCGAGTTTCCTCAACATTTTCCGCACAGGCGATAGTGAAAACACCACTCGATACAGTAATCCAGCCTACGATGAAGCGATGCGTAATGCGGCGAAAGCCCGTTCTTTGCCAGAACGTGGGAAATATTACCAGCAGGCGGAAGACGAGTTAGGCGAGGATGTACCCGCTATTCCGGTTTACCACTATGTCCGCACACACCTGGTAAAGCCGTGGGTAGGCGGATTTGCACCGGATAACCGCGGGAATTACTTCACCAAAGATATGTACATCAAAAAACATTAAACAGCAGCATCCCGGATTTGTGCTGAATAAACGGTCAATTTGTTGTTATTTAAGTCGATTAACAACATTTTGGCTGTTTTTCAGGCAAACGAACACATTGGTGCTTTACAGGTCCGTTCGGGATGTTTATAGTGCGCCTCATTGGAAGCGTGGCCGAGCGGTTGAAGGCACCGGTCTTGAAAACCGGCGACCCGAAAGGGTTCTAGAGTTCGAATCTCTACGCTTCCGCCAAACATGAACCCCAGGTAACTTAGTTACCTGGGGTTTTTTCGTTTCTGACGTGATGAGCGATACTATCGTGCCCTGGTTCCTGCATTTTGTGGATTAAACAATAGTGAGCGACGATTCCTGACAGCAATACGATAATATATCCAATCTATTTTTTATTTCCCTTCTATTTACTAATTC
>NZ_JANEWI010000044.1:0-36754 GCF_028069775.1 Citrobacter sp. Igbk 17
GTAATATATATTATTATAGTTCTCTATTTCATTAGGCAAGGAGTAATAATGCTGGATTTCTGAGGCTGTAGCAGCAGCGTCATCCATAAGAAGATAAATTTCCGGATTACCTGAATCATTAAACTCCATGTGAATACAATACTTACCATTCTCTTTGAGTTGTTCTCTCTCTGTATGTACAGTGATATCACGAACAGCGCCCCAAAAAGGAGAGTCATAAGCCTGCTGCATGGCAGCCTTTGAAAGTAATGTTCTGAACTCAATAAACTCATGGTTAAAAACTTCGCTAAAATAAGATATATATTGATGTACTACCTTATTAACTGATTCAAAAGTTGAATAGTTATCTAATTTATTATCGATGAGAATATTCCGTAAAAAGACCTCATCTTTGTAGCAGGGAAAAGCAATTCTCTTGGAATACCCAATCAATCTTTCATGCTTTGATGGCCTTGGCAAGATTAAACGGGTACAGTTTTGTCTTTTACTACTCCATCTTTCTAACCTTTCCCATAAGTGGGGTAATTCAGTAAAAACAAATTTTTTATTTTTATCAAAGCCAAGCAGCACAGAAAATCGAACCCGAAAATCCCCTTCATCATGTGTTTCATCATCAGCACTGGCAGCAAGTAATGTTAAATATAAAACGGCAAAATAAGTAGGGTATCCTTTTATTTGCGCTAAAATGTCTAATCGCGACTCATCCCTGAGAGCATCCTGGATTTTAGACGCTTTTTTTCCAAACGAAATCAGGAAACTTCGCTTAGCATCCTCTTTGCTACGTGGACCTGCAAGTTGCTCAAAAATGCGTCCCGTAGTATCAATTCGGCTTAAAGTCGAGCCCGTATGCGAAGACTCAAGAAAGACGATCTTGACTAGTTCAGCATTCCATTCTTCTAAAGTAACCGGGAAAGAATCATCCATACTCACCGCCTAATTACCGTTCGCTGTCATCTTTTTCAAACCAGCACCAGAAAATAAATGCCGAAAAAGTACCTCAGCCAGCAGTGGAGGAACAGCATTACCAATTTGGGTAAATTTTGACTCGACGTCTCCTACAGGTTCAAAACCCTGTGGAAAAGTTTGTATTCGTGCACATTCCCGCCATGATAACCGCCTTGCCTGTTCCAGTTTGGGACGAGAAGTATCAACAATTAGATGCTCATATTCATCAGAAAAGTCCCAGCGCTGCTTCCAGCCATCCTCCAGGTTTGACCATGTTAACTTCATCACCGGGCTGGCAGGATGTAATGTCACATGACGCCAGTTAGCTACGACGGTGTAAGCAGGGCTGTCCCATAGAGCTTTACGATTTCGGGACATGAAATACCATGAGAAATGCCCTTCAGGATCATGTGGTCGTTCGTAAAACTCACCTTCAGGCCATAGTGGTAAATCCCTAATAGCCTCACCATGTGAAACATAGGGTTTTAAATGAGGATTCTTTTTTGTCGCTTTACCATGTGTTTCAGCAGGAAATTCAAAGTATTGCCCCAGATCGTTTCTGACGCCAATAATAAACAAACGCTTGCGCGACTGAGGCACGCCGTAAGCCCTCGCGTTTACCATATGATAGCTGACTTGGTACCCGGCAGCTTTATATGCCATGAGCTGTTGTTCCAGAAAACTACCTGCCCCTAAATGTTTCAAGCCCGAAACATTTTCAGCAACAAAATACTTCGGCTGAACAGTCTCTAATACCCGTAGAAAGTGTTTATAAAGGTTTGTTCTGTCGTCATTGTTAGGTTTTCTGTTACCTGCCATTGAAAATGACTGGCAGGGATAGCCTCCAACAACAATATCAACATCCGGAAAAGACAGAATTTGAGAGATATCGCCATGCCTGATATCAGTATCGGGGAAATAGTTCCCTAATGTTTTGCAGGCATTCTCTACAACATCGTTGGCAAAGACGATGTCTCCACCAGCTGAGGTAATTCCAAAATCCATACCTCCACAACCGGAGAAAAGTGAAAGTACCCGAATATTATCGTTCTCTCTCTCAAAAACACTGCTCATACGCCCATACCAAATATCTTCGTCTAACAAACCGTAACTGGTTGTTAATTTTCCATAAAATCATAGAGAAAGATTATACCCCTCTGTAAAGAATCTTACATCAATATACTTAGCTTTTGAGGGGGAAGTGGTGTTTTTCTTGTTAAGGTATTACTAAATGGCCGTTCTTGAGATAGCGCTTCCCACAAAATCCCCCATAAGCAACATCGGATCCATCGGCAACGGCTCAAACCCCACCCGCAGATAAAATTCCCGCGCTTCGTCAGACAACGCATCAACCAGCGTCACGCGAATACCGATGGTTTCCGCCACCTGTATTACCCGCAACTCGGCGTCACGTATCAGTGTCAGCCCCATACCTTGCCTATGTAGCGATTTATCCACCTCCAGGCGTCCCAGCATCAGAAGGGGATCGGATAAGACATATTGCGACAAAAGCGCACGGGGGCAGTATTTGTTGTTACAGCGCTGGAAGCCAGCGAGTAGGAAGCCAACAACACCCGCGGTGCAATCCACATTATTGCCTCCCTAGCCGTAAACTCCAGTCCCATAATATGAAAACCACCATAAAGGAGCTTAAAGAGGCTACCGGATTAATCAAAGTGCATTCTCGAATGCCGCAGCCTACCAGGGAATTATTTCCAAAGGTGGAGTTACCAGCTGATGATACAAGTGCGTGAGTATGCCCGTTTGACCACGAATGAACGCGCAACATCATCTCTGGACTGCGCAGTAATAAAACCTGCGACATTAGAATGGTTGCAGAAACTGGCCTCAGACTGGAAAGGTGAAGAACCATTGTTACTGTCTGATGGTTCTCGCGCACTAAAATTAGGCAGTTATGTCGGATACCTGCAAAGTCCGGATGGCGAAGGGATAGAAATTTTACCCAAGGCAAGCCTTGGGCATGATACCCCTCTGCAAACACGCAAGGTCTTACAGCGCATGCTCCTGGCCGCTTTAAAGATTCGACCACGGGTAACTGGCCCAGCTGAACTAATGCGGATGAATGCCCCTTTAAACCACTGTATACGGGCTTTGTGTTGATTTCGATAGACTTGAGAAGCGTTTGAAATGGTGTCGATAATAGGAGTTGAACCTACGACCTTCGCGTTACTAATGCGAGCAAACTCTAAAATGAGTACAATGATAAGTACACACAAAAATATGAATAAAACATTTATATCAACAAGATAACTATTAAATCACGGTTCAACGTCTGAACCAACATACCGCCACTGCCTGATACAGGATCATATACAGACATGTTTTCGGTAGGTTTTAACAAACTGATGAGCAGCTTCGAAATATTCGCAGGTGTATATGGGACAACACTTCCAACGTTTGAATAATCAGCGATATTATCTAATAAAACATCCAAAAAAAGACCGCCAAAATTTTGGTGATTATCATTTAAATCCCATTCGAGAAATTTGACATTCCATATCAATTGATGAATTATTTTTTCAGGGATTCCATGACGATTTATATGTATAAGTTCGGATAAACCTTCAAAAACCGGAACATTCCTTTCTAAAAAAATACTTCATCAGAAAGCAAGGAGAAAGAAAAATATTGCGGTGACAAGATAGCATTCCAGCGATTATTTCCAGAAGCAATATCATTTATATTTTCCGCATCTGTTTCTAAGTCATAACCGGAGGTGAAGTTTATATGCCTGATTAAACCATCATAACTCCCAAAGGATTCCGAAAGATATTTAAAAAGAAGCAAGACAATAATAAAATCAGATAATACATCGAAATCACAATATCCCCTTAATGATCTCGCCGAGTTCAAAATAACATTAACTTTCTTTTTAACATTCTCTTCCAACTCCATAAAAAACCTTCGCTCTCATTAAAAATATAAAAAGATAAATTAATTTTCTTTATTGTATTCAGAATAAAGTTTTAATATCGCTTCTGCAAAGCTATCATCCACAGTATAAAAATAACACTCCGGCACATCTAGCACTCTGGCAAACTCACACACCAACTCAAACGTCGGCTTATGCGTACCATTCTCATAGTGTGACAAACGTGAGTAAGCTGTAGCCTCTTCTATACCTGCAAGTACACCAAGCTTTTCCTGGGTCAGCTTTGCTCGCAAACGAGCTTCTTTCAGTCTCTTAGGGATCATACCGTGCACCTTATAGGGATTTCACGGTAATCTTTAGCATTGCTCAAGTTCTTTTATCTTTAGACTTCATAAAGATAGAAACCATAACATCAAAGGGTGCAGTAACACGACCAATTAACTTATATGCACCTTTTCCACTGTACCCGTTTTCCTCCATATAGCTTCAGCATTGCATCAGCAAAGCTATCATCCAGCGTGTAGAAGTAACCTTCAGGCACATTGAGAACTTCAGCAAATCGACAAACCAGTTCGAATTTAGGTTTATGCCTGCCATTTTCGTAATGGGACATTCTCGAATAGCCCGTTTCTTCAGAAATCCCTGCTGCAATAGCCAATTCTTCTTGTGACATTTCGGCTAACTCTCTCGCAATCCTAAGACGCTTCGGAACCATAACCCTGTCCTGTTAGTGGTTATATTGACAGCATCTTTAGCATTCCTTAATATGAGTTATCTTTAGACTCCCTAAAGAATAGGTAAGAGATTGTCTTGACTGGTTTTAGACCTGAGAGAGGTAATCGAAATGGCTAAAAAAGACTGGCACCCCGCCGACATCATTGCCGCCCTGCACAAGCGCGGCACCAGTCTGGCGAAACTGTCGCGGGAAGCGGGACTGGCCTCGTCCACGCTGGCGAATGCGCTGACTCGCTCGTGGCCGAAAGGGGAATGGCTGATTGCCAACGCACTGGAGGTACATCCATCAAAGATCTGGCCCGGCCGTTATCTCCACAGCGTAAAAAAACGTGAACCCAGAAAACCACTTTACTCCATGACAACAACCGACAACCCGGGAGATAACGACCCTCGTTGTGATTAACAGGAGAGTGACTTATTCACGCTGAAATCATTATCGTTCTGGTAACAGAAGGCCGCCGGCAACATCTTTTCCGTCAGACGAACCCGGGAGGCACCCAATATTCGTGTCCCTGCTACTGGCGATTAATGTTCTGATGCAACAGGCTGGCAGTGTTCGTCGGGAAAAAATCGCGACCCGGCCCGGTCGCTTGCCCATTCTTACCCCTGATATGCTGACGGCACCCTGCTCCTTGATGAGAATCCGGATGTAAGGCGTCGGTAAGCTGCCGCCCGGCAATAACAGAGCATGAGTTTGCCATGCACCGCAACCTAAAAATCAACCAGTCAGTACCTTGATAAAACAACAAAACGACGATTCAGATTGTGGCTTTTTTGTTCTTTAGCCCACACCAGCCCATCCAGTTAGCCGCAATTTTCCTTCCTAAACCATCACCACACAAACCCGATATATTCAACGTCATCAGGGGGCGGGTATCTTGCCTGAGCACGCTTCCCCCGGGGCTCACCAGTCAGGCGGTGAGATAAAACGCCACAATTTTTCTCTGCAGCCTTGAGTTCTGTACAGTGAATACGAAAGCATTGCGCTACACCCGGTAAAAGACCCCCTGTTACCGGAGGCGTTATGCCTGAGCGTTTCACTCTTCTGTTGCCCCTGATACTGTGCGCCGCTTTCCCGCTCAGCGCCATTACCACGCCGGAAATTGCCGCTTCCGCCCTGTCGCCAGAGTGCGTGCGATACCGGGTGGTTGGCCTGTGCTACTGGCTGTACTGCACGCCATTTGGCTGCACAGTGCGCTCGTCGGCGAAGGTCAGCCATTTCCGCCCGGATCTGGTGGTGTCGGCTTACAGCAACACCGGGCAAAGTCCGTGGGCAGAGATGTCGTTACTCAGCCCGGCGTTACCGGGCATTGCCGAAAGCGGTGGCGACACTCATCCGCGAGCGGCCAGCCAGCACAGCAAGATCCGCTTTAAGAATGCCGACGCCATCGGCTTCCCGGCAGGCGACGAACTGGCGACGTTTTTCACCCAGTCTGGCTATATCTGCTCGCCTTCATCGCAGCCTTTTCAACCGTACTTTCTGAGTCAACTCGATACGCTGGCGTGGCGCAGCGGGGTGCCGGAAATGGCCTGGCCGGAGGCGCTGACGCCGGGCATGCGGGAAGTCGGTCAGAGCGGTGATATGTGGGGCAATATCTACCCGCGCGCCGGCGCCATCAGCCAGACGCACGACTATAAAGCCGCCGCCGTTATCGCCCAGCGCGTGGCCGATCTGGTGACCCGTACCGGGCAACCGCATATCTACACGCCGCTGACCGCCTCATCGCGCGCTGGGTACTGGCCGCCCTCCCCGGTTATCGAAGGCGACAGCAGAAACCACCAGTGGCAGATGCTCACGCCGAAAAAATCCGCCGCCTGTTCGGTGTTCCCGGATGGCAGCGCTACCGACACCTACGCCGACAAACTGGCGGAGGATGGGGCGTACGCCTGGACGCTGTGGCGGCCCTATAAATGCTGTCCGCGCCGGGGGCAAACCTTCCTCGGCAGCACGGGTTAACGGAGGCGGTGATGAGAGTCCTTTGCCTGGTCTTACTGTTTTTCGCCGGGGTTTGCGTGGCGGCAGACGATTACAGCTTCCGCACGCGAGGCGCGGTTGATGACCTGCTTTATTACCAGATTGGCGGCGGCGAGGCGGTCATGCCGCCTCCGGTACGCCGCAGCCCCTCGCCGCTTAGCTTAAGTCTTGGCTGGAACGCCGATATGATGTGCGGCAATTTTGACATCGACACCACGGTGCGCAACCAGCTAAACGGCATCACTGATGGCTTCCAGCAACTGATGGGCAACGTCATCCAGAGCGCCACCGGGGCGGTCGCCAGCCTGCCCGCGATGATCATCCAGCGCGCCAATCCGCAGCTTTATGATCTGCTGACCAACGGCGTACTGCAGGGGCGTCTGGATTTTGATAAATCGCTGCTGAACTGCCAGAAAATGGCGGAGAAGATGACCGATTTAGCGGCCGATTCCGCCTGGTTCTCAGGAGCCAAAGCGGAGAATTACCAGTCCCTCGCCGCCAGCGATAATGACGCCATCCGCACCGACCAGAAAGCGGCAAAAGAGGCCGCCGAAAAGGGTAAGCGCTGGGTGGGCGGCGAAAAGCGCGGCGGCAAAGGCCAGCCGCCGATTAAGGTAGTCCATGACGCCACCGCTGCAGGCTGGAATATCCTCAACCAGCAGCCCGCCACCAGCACTACGTCTCTTACCACCTCCGAATGCGACGGGGAACTTTGTAGCACCTGGACATCCCCTGAAGAGGCCGCCGGATGGATGACCCGCGTGGTCGGCGAGCAGACTATCAGCGTGGCGCAGGTCACCGACGATCCGGATGCACGTTCCGGCGCACAGGCGGGGATCGGCCTGCATCCGCTGATCGACGAAGAAAAGGCGAAGATCCTGCCCCTTCTGGCGGATCTGGTTAATGGCAGCCAGAAACCCGGCTTCGACAACCTGGCGAAAGCCTCCGGCGGATCCATGCAGCTTACCCGCGGCGTGGTCGAGGCGCTACGCGACGATCCGGATGTTGCCGTCCTCACTGAACGGCTGGCGGGAGAACTGGCGCTGGCCCGCGTCACCGAGCAGGCGCTGCTGGCCCGGCGCACGCTGCTCGCGGGCATGCGCGAACCGAATATCGCCAACGTCAAAGAGGCGCAGGAGAGCCTGGGCAAAACCACCGCCCAACTGGATGAAGAGCTGAGCCAGTTAAAGCTGGAACTCGATTTCCGCCAGGCGCTGACGCGCAATACCGCCAGCCAGATCCTGCAACGCAAACAGCAGCGCGACCAGCTTCAGGGCCAGGCGGTGGAGGTGCCGGACGACAGCGACCGCCGCCTGCACAACCTCAATAACCCTCAGCCGGACAGCCCGCAATGACCGCCAACAGCTATTTTGAGTACGTGCTCACCCTGCTCGGCTGGCTGGTGAACAACGGCGTGTGGCAGACGCTGACCGCCACCGGGTTGTTCGCCCTGCCCCTGCTGGCAAAACTGGTAGCCCTGTGGCTGAAAGCGCGCGGCCAGGGGGCCGATGAAGGCAACGTCGCCCGCCTGCTGGTCGTCTGGGTGGAGCACTCGCTCTACAGCGCCCTGCTGGTGATCCTCTTCGCTGGCGTACCGTTTCTCAATGTTGATATCAATACCCTCACCTACGACAGCCAGCGCACAAAACAGTGCGGCTGGTCGGTGGTACAGCCCGGCGATTCCGGCTATGCACCTTTGATTAATGAACTCAGCGGCCAGAGCGCTTCCGTGCCGGTATGGTGGTACTTCACCCACGCGCTGGGCAAGGGCATCACCAGCGCCGCCGTCGCGGTGCTGCCCTGCAAACCGGACTTGCGCCAGTTGCGCTTTGAGGTGCAGCACACCCGGATCGCCGATCCAGCGCTGGCACAGGAATTACAGGATTTCGTTAACGACTGCTATGGGCCGTCGCGCGCACGCCTCAAGCGGCTGGGCAGCAATATTAGCGAGGAACAGAGCCGGGAAGTGGACTGGGTGGGATCGTTTTTTTACCTCACTACACCGGGTTATTACGACCACGATCATTCCCGTTCGCCCCACGCCGCCTGGCCTTATGACGCCAGCCGCGATGATGGCCTGAACGATACGGGTGGCGGAGGTTATCCAGCGTGTAAGGAGTGGTGGTCCGATGGCGATGCGGGGCTGAAAAATCGGCTACTGAAGCAGGTCGATACCACGCTCTGGCAACAACTACAGAGGCTGGGGCAGTCGAAAGAGGAGTATGAAGAAGCGGTACTGCGCTCGCTGGTGAGCCCGCGCAATATGCAGGTGTCACAGGGCGGGCTGGTGTACAACGGGTTTGGCGGGAGTTCGGGAGATAATCTCAGCCAGACGCAGTTGCTGAGTCGTATGGGCGGGATCATCGGCGCGGGGCTTTCCAGCTACGCTCTTTTTCCGGCATTTGATAACGTCCGCCAGGCGCTGCCGATGGTGCAGGCGTTCCTCGAAATGGCGCTGGTGATCTGTATCCCGGTGATCCTGCTGTTCTCCGCATGGGATCTGAAGACCGTGATCACGCTGAGCTTTGTGCAATTCGCCCTGTTCTTCCTTACCTTCTGGTGGGAACTGGCCCGCTGGCTGGATAACTGGCTGATGCAGATGATGTACGACAGCGACACCCACTCGTACTTCAACCTCTGGGGCCTGCAAAACACCTCCGACGATCTGATTGTGAATATCCTTATGGGCGTGATGTTCCTGGTGTTACCCGCATTCTGGCTGGGGGCGCTGACGTGGGCGGGCGTCAGGATCGGCGCGGCAATCGCTGGAGTGATGGGCAGCGCGGTCGGCGATATCAAAAGCGCCGGAGGACAGGTCGGGAAGATGATCGTCAGTAAAACACGCATTCCATGAAGATTTCGTACTGGCGGTGTGATGAACGGGGCTTGAGTCACCGGGATTTTGCGAGCATGATCGCAATAACATCAGCCTGTTACCCGGTTTATTCTTATGATCTCTCCAGAAACGCTGCAATCCGCCATCGCTAACGTCTCTGTCTGGCGTCAGGGCGAGGTATGCGCGCCGCATAAACCGCTGCTGCTGTTGTACGTACTGTCGCAGTACAAAGCAGGCCATCCACGCCTGTTTAACTACGGCCTGGAAATCCACGAACCGCTTACTCGCCTGCTGAAAGAGTTTGGCCCCAAGCGACGCACCGACTATCCCAATATGCCATTCTGGCGGCTGCGAACAGACGGCTTCTGGGAGATCGCTCACGCAGAAGGTTGCAAACCGCGCAAGGGCAATACTCAGCCGACAAAGAAAGAACTGATTGATAACCAGGTGGCGGGCGGCTTCGATGAGGCGGCTTATCAACAATTGCTGGCACACCCTGAGATGATCGACCAGTTGGCCCAGAAGATCCTCACCGATCGCTTCCCGGAAAGTATTCAGCGGATCCTGACCAACCAACTGGGATTCGATTTTATCGATCGCTCCAGTAACCGCGATCCGCGTTTCAGGGATATCGTTCTTCGCGCTTACCACTCACGGTGCGCGTTCTGTGGTTACGATCTCAGACTCGATGGCGCGCTGGTTGGTATTGAAGCGGCGCATATTCACTGGAAAGCGTACGGTGGTCCGTGCGTGGTAAACAATGGCCTGGCGCTCTGTACGTTGCACCACGATGCGTTTGATATGGGGGCATTCGGGCTGGATGAGAGTATGACCATCCGCATCTCCGGCGGAGTCAGCCGTAGCCCGGTGGTAGACCATCTGTTCTGGCACCGGGACGGCCAGCAGTTATTCCTCCCTTATGACAAAACTCAGTGGCCTGCTGAACAGTATGTCGGCTGGCACCGGAAGCAGATTTTCAAAGCCTGAAAAAACGCAACGGGCCGTTAAGCCCGTTGTTCGTTATCTCACCGCAGTTCTATCACTCTCGCCCGCTCAGCCTGCTTTCGGTAGTGGTCGTATCGCTCCCGGAACCATGCTTGCTGTTCATCACTCATATTGCCGGTCACGGCATCGATATCAACTGGTTGGCCCAGGGCGTGCATACGGGCAAAACTGCGCGCCAGAAAATCAAAATTCTTCAATTCGTTTATATCTTGTCGGTTCATTAGCATATCCCTCCAGTCATTGTGTTTACTGTTCAAGGTCATATGCTTTTCTGATTTCAGTATCCGCCTGAAAAAGATCGTTTTTTGAGCGATGCGTGCGCATTAATCTGCCTGCGTTCACATTTCAGGAACGACAAAACTCTTCAGTCCCGGTAATGATTTTCCCCTCCCTTTTATCATCCGCGCAGAAAACACTACCGCCAGCCATGCAGTAAGTTCGCCATGTATCCGGAAGGTGCGAACGGCGCAAATGCGCAGGATACCCGTACGATTCCATCCCGCAGGGAAACGCCCTGCGAAGGGTGTTCCCTGTTCATTGACAGGAGAAACACCATGTCGCTTTTCGATAAAAAACCGTCGTTAATGCCGGTGGTTATCGCCCCTGATGTCTGGCAATCCGCTGTGGAATTTCCCGACCCGCAGCAGGTGGAAGAACGGCTGGGCAATCTGTTGCTCGCCGTACTGCTGACCCTGCGCACCGCCGGGGCATCCCGCAAGAAAGCCACCTTTACGATCTACTGCCAGCCGCCACAGGGCGATATGAAAGTCCCTGTCGCATTACCGCTGTCACTCAACTATCACGGCCACTATGTGCAGGTCTCGATGGCTGAACAGGCTTAACCCCTCCCTGCCGGAGTCGCTTCCGGATGGAGGCGGTTCCGGCTTCTTTCCATGAGGATCGCACAATGGACAGAAGCAACGATATCTACCAGAAAGTCACCGACCAGATTATTGCTGAGCTGGAAAACGGCAATGTGCCGTGGATCCGCCCTTGGCGCGACGGCGAACCGCCGTTCCCGATCAATGCATTATCAGGGCGTCCGTATCACGGCATTAACGTACCGCTGCTGTGGAACAGCGCCGACAAGCAGAGTTTCGCCAGCGACCGCTGGCTGACGTTCCATCAGGTCAGCGCGCTCGGCGGACAAGTGCGTCGTGGAGAGAAATCCTCTCTGGCGGTGTTGTATCTGCCGCGCACGCAGGAAGAGACCGATGCACTCGGCCAGCCGTTGCTGGATAAAAACGGCGAGCCGAAGGTGCGGCATTTCGGGATCGTCCGCGAGTTCCGGCTGTTTAACCTGTCGCAGTGCGACGGCCTGCCGCAGTCGCTGTCCGAGCCGTTTACCCGGCCCGCAGAGCCTGTGGCGATGGCCGAAACCATTGCAATGAACAGCGGCGTGACGCTGCGCCATCGCCGCCAGTCGAAAGCGTATTACAAACACGCGACCGACCTGGTGATGATGCCGCACCCGCAGCAGTTTGAAAGCAGCGAGGCGTACTACGCCACGCTGCTGCATGAACTGACGCACGCCACTGGTCACGCTTCACGCCTGAACCGCCCCGGTATCGTTGGAGCGGAACGCACCGAAGCGAGCTACGCCGCCGAGGAAATGGTGGCGGAGATGGGTAGCGCCTTCCTGTGCGCCCATTGCGGCATTCAGGGCAGGCTCCAGCACGCCAGCTATATCGGCTACTGGCTGGATATCCTGCGCCAGGACAAGCGGGCAGTGATCCGCGCCAGCGGTATGGCACGCCACGCCAGTGAATGGCTGCTCAACGCTGTACCACAACCCTGTCAGCTTAGCGCCTGACAGCCCACCCGCACGGGGAGTCTTCCCCGCCGGGAAGATGCTCCCCTTCAGTATTCCCCAAAATCATTCGGGTTGCAGGAAGGCGGCGACGCAGCGAATCCCCGGGAGCGTAGACAAACTACGTGACCGGGGTGAGCGAGGAAAGCCAACGCACCTGCGGCCTGAAGGATGAAGGATGAAGGATGAAGGGGAATGAGGAACAATGTATGGGACTCGACATCTTCTTTTTCGAACGGGCAAAAAACGCGCCCGATGAAAGCCAGTACGCCAGAGTGGGTTATTTCCGCAAGGTGAACCCATTACTCAAATGGGTGGATGAACACGTTGGGCTGGTGCGCAACCAGGTGCTGTCAGAAGTCACCAAAGCACATTTGCAGGCGCTTCTGAGTGACCTGAAGAGCCTGACGCCGGATAACTGCGGCGCGGTTTATCCCACGATTGACGGCTTTTTCTATGGATATACCGATTATGGAGAACACTACTGGAAAGATGTCCGCGCCGTCACCCACTGGGTGAAAGAGACGCTGGAGACGTTTGATTTTGAGCGGGACAGGTTGATGTTTTATGCCTGGTGGTAGTTTTAAATTGGCCGACAATACGTCGGCCAATTTTTACTCCTCAATCATAAATACAACGCCAGATATGCGCATGAGAGCATACCGTTTTTACTAATAAAAATGTAAAAGGCCCAAAGGGCGAAACTGCAAAGGAAGGGCGACAAGGGCAAAGGGGCCTGCCCGCAAAGGAGAAAGATGCTAAAGTGGCTACAAAGACCATCCCGGAGCCAGCCACCTGCGCCAGACGCTGCGCTGCCGGAGGGTTGGTTTGCGCCACAATCCGCAGAGCGATTGCTGGCGACACCGTTACGCCAGTCCTGTTTGCACCAGTTACGGCAACTGACCCCGCTGCCGGATACTCTGTTCGATAGCTGGATCCTCACGGCGATTCATCGCTTCGCCGCATTGGTACAACTGCTGCCCGCCTCACAAAGTCATCATCATTCCACTCCCGGCGGGCTGCTGGATCATTCTATGGAAGTTGCTTGCAACGCCATCCGGCTGCGCCAGGGTTATCTGCTGCCACCGGAAGCAGGTGCAGAAGAACAAGCCCGGCAGGCCAGTGCATGGACGGTCACAGTAGTCTGCGCGGCATTGCTGCACGATACGGGAAAAATAGCCATGGATATGGAGATTCATCAACGTGATGGCACCCGCTGGCATCCGTGGCAAGGGAATCTGGCACAGCCTTATCGCTGGCAGTACCAGAGCCACGGTCGCGACTATCATCTACATCCTGCCGCTGGCGCAATGCTGATTAATCAGTTGATACCCTCGCCATTACTGAACTGGTTGGCCGGATATCCGGCGGCTTTTGCGTCCCTGATTTATCAGCTCACCGGACACTACGAAAGGTCTGGCGCGTTGGCGGAACTGGTGCAGCAGGCCGATAAAGCCTCTGTCGCCCGATACCTCGGCGGCGATATCAAAACCGCGCTGGCGCAAAAGCCCTCTTCCTTTCCCCAGCAGCTTCTTTCCGCCTTGCGGTCGCTGGTACAGAACGAGTACCGACTCAATAATGCCGAATGCGGATCCGATGGCTGGCTGACGGAGGATACGCTGTGGCTTATCAGCAAAACCACCGCCGACCGGGTCCGCGCCTGGCTGCTCCAGCATGGCGTGTCCAGCGTCCCAGAAAACAATAACCGCTTGTTTGATGAACTGCTGGCGCATCAGCTTATCGTTGCCAACGAAGATAAAGCGATTTGGCGCTGCATTATCCGATCGGATAAAGGTTGGTCACCCGTTGAACCGCTGACGCTGCTGCGCCTGACGCCGTCTGCAATCTGGGCACCAGACGAACCTCGTCCCACCTGTTTTGCCGGTGATGTGACACCGGTAAACGAAGCTGAACCCGTCCCTGAACTTAGCGCCCCCACTCAACCACTGCCGGAGATAGCAGACGACCCGAGGCTTGGTGACAATAACAACTTCCTGCAGTGGCTGAAGAACCACACCAGCCCTTCAGGCACGGTGAATACCCGTAACGGCAAGGTGCATGTGGTGGAAAACCACCTTTTTTTGATAACACCGGGGATCTTCAGGATATACGCAACAGAAACAACAGGTGATACCGGTGACGGCTGGAAACTGGCACAGCGAATGTTTCAGGAGTCAGGGCTGGCCCTGCGCTGTAATGATAACAGTTTTATCTGGACCTGCGAGGTGCGCACGCCACAAAAGAAAAGCAATCTGTTGAAAGGGTTTCTGATGGAGGATCCTGGGCTGGTGCTTGGAGAGAAAATGTCGGTGAATAACCCGTGGCTGAAGTTGACACACGAATAACAACGTCATATTTACAAAAATGCCACACATACTCTCTGTTAGAACGGAAAGATTTATCCATACTCATTCCCAAATATACCAGGTTTGCTACTCAGCTTTCCAAGTGCGGTGTCATACCGCACAACGTGCAAGCATAAACCACGTGTCGATATAAAAAAGGGCCGCCGAAGCGACCCTTTCATTTCAGAGAAAACGCAGATTACAGCAGCGCTTTCGCTTTCGCGAGGACGTTTTCTACGGTGAAGCCGAACTCTTTTAACAGCAGATCTGCAGGCGCAGACTCACCGAAGGTGGTCATGCCGACGATCGCGCCGTTCAGGCCCACGTATTTGAGCCAGTAGTCCGCGATGCCCGCTTCGATTGCCACGCGTGCAGAGACCGCTTTCGGCAGTACGGATTCACGGTAAGCCGCGTCCTGCTTGTCGAAGGCGTCGGTGGACGGCATGGACACCACGCGCGCCTTCACGCCTTCTGCGGTCAGTTTTTCGTAAGCGGCAACGGCCAGCTCAACTTCGGAACCGGTCGCGATCAGGATGATTTGCGGCTGACCGTCGCTGTCTTTCAGCACGTAACCACCACGGGCCACTTTCGCCAGTTGCGCTTCAGTACGTTCCTGCTGTGCCAGGTTCTGACGGGAGAGGATCAGCGCGGTTGGGCCGTCCTGACGCTCAACACCGTATTTCCACGCAACGGCGGATTCAACCTGGTCACACGGACGCCATGTGCTCATGTTCGGGGTCACACGCAGAGAAGCAACCTGCTCTACCGGCTGGTGAGTCGGGCCGTCTTCGCCCAGACCGATGGAGTCGTGGGTGTAGACCATGACCTGACGCTGTTTCATCAGCGCAGCCATACGCACCGCGTTACGGGCATATTCCACAAACATCAGGAAGGTGGAGGTGTACGGCAGGAAACCACCGTGCAGGGAGATACCGTTCGCGATAGCGGTCATACCGAATTCACGCACACCATAATGGATGTAGTTACCGGCAGTATCTTCGTTAATCGCTTTCGAACCAGTCCACAGCGTCAGGTTAGACGGTGCCAGGTCAGCGGAGCCGCCGAGGAATTCAGGCAGCAGAGGACCGAAGGCTTCAATCGCGTTCTGAGAAGCTTTACGGCTGGCGATTTTCGCCGGATTAGCCTGCAGCTTAGCAATGAACTCGTTCGCTTTTGCGTCGAAGTCAGACGGCATTTCACCTTTCATACGACGGGTGAATTCAGCCGCTTCCTGCGGGAAGGCTTTCGCATAAGCAGCGAACTTCTCGTTCCATACAGCTTCTTTTGCCTGACCGGCTTCTTTCGCATCCCACTGCGCGTAGATTTCAGACGGGATTTCGAACGGCGCGTATTTCCAGCCCAGCTGTTCACGGGTCAGTGCGATTTCTGCATCGCCCAGCGGTGCACCGTGAGAGTCGTGAGTACCCGCTTTGTTCGGAGAACCGAAACCGATGATGGTTTTGCACATCAGCAGGGACGGTTTGTCGGTTACTGCGCGTGCTTCTTCAACTGCGCGTTTAATGGCGTCAGCATCGTGGCCATCAACGCCACGGACCACATGCCAGCCGTAAGCTTCAAAACGCTTCGCGGTGTCATCGGTGAACCAGCCTTCAACGTGGCCATCGATAGAGATGCCGTTGTCATCGTAGAACGCAACCAGTTTACCCAGCTTCAGCGTACCGGCCAGGGAACATACCTCGTGAGAGATACCTTCCATCATGCAGCCGTCGCCCATGAAAGCATAGGTGAAGTGGTCAACGATGTCGTGACCTGGACGGTTAAACTGCGCCGCCAGCGTTTTTTCAGCGATGGCCATACCCACTGCATTCGCAATACCCTGACCCAGAGGACCTGTAGTGGTTTCAACACCGGCGGTGTAACCCACTTCCGGGTGACCCGGAGTTTTGGAGTGCAGCTGACGGAAGTTCTGCAGCTCGGACATCGGCAGATCGTAGCCGGTGAGGTGCAGCAGGCTATAAATCAGCATGGAGCCGTGACCGTTGGACAGCACGAAGCGGTCACGGTCAGCCCAGGACGGGTTAGTCGGGTTGTGGTTCAGGAAATCACGCCACAGGACTTCGGCAATGTCAGCCATACCCATCGGGGCACCCGGGTGACCGGATTTGGCTTTCTGTACTGCGTCCATGCTCAGCGCACGAATAGCATTGGCAAGAGTTTTACGCGCTGGCATCGGCAGTCCCCTTTTGCGTTGCCAGCCGGGCGGCGAGCAGCGCTTCAAGTTTCTCCTGATCCTGAGCGAACAAACGAATGCCTTCAGCCAGCTTATCCACGGCCATCGCATCCTGGTGGTGCAGCCAGTAAAACTCAGCTTCGCTTATCGGCGATGGACGGTTTTCCACTACAGCATCGGTACTCAGTTTTCTTTCAACATCACCCTCTTGCGCATCCAGCTCGCTAAGCAGAGCTGGAGAAATCGTCAGGCGATCGCACCCGGCTAACGCCAGCACCTGTTCGGTTTTACGAAAACTGGCGCCCATGATTACCGTCGGATAGCCATGCGCTTTGTAATAGTGGTAGATGTCTCGTACCGATACTACGCCCGGATCGCTCTCTGCCTGGTATGTTGTTTGCGGCTGATGTTGTTGATACCAGTCATAAATCCGCCCTACAAACGGTGAAATCAGGTACACCCCGGCTTCAGCGCAGGCGCGAGCCTGGGCGAAAGAAAACAGCAGCGTCAGGTTGCAGTTAATACCTTCTTTTTCCAGTTCTTCCGCGGCGCGAATACCCTGCCAGGTCGCGGCGAGTTTGATAAGAATGCGAGATTTATCGATGCCCTTTTGCTGATACAGACGAATAAGTTTGCGTGCTTTAGCGACACATAGGCCACGGTCAAAGGAGAGGCGGGCATCGACTTCGGTAGAGACACGACCAGGCACATGACACAATAACTCCAGCCCGATATTCACTGCCAGTTTATCACTGGCGTTGATGATCTGTGTGGTCTGGGAGCCGCCCTGTTTAATGGCGAATTCAATGGCATCATCGATCAGGTTCTGATAGTGCGGGATTGCCGCAGCTTTGAGAATGAGCGACGGATTAGTGGTGGCATCCTGAGGTTTAAAACAACGCACTGCATCAATGTCACCGCTGTCAGCCACGACGGTGGTAAGGCGTTTAAGTTCATCTAACTGACTCATAATCTTGATCCTTTCAAAGAACAGAGGTTGAGCGGCTAATGGTGTTATGCAGACTTACCTAATTTCTCGTAGTGGCTGATTCTGTCCACTTTCGGTGCGGAGCGCCCCCCCTCGAACTCTGATGCCAGCCAGACATCAACGATGTTTTTTGCCAGTTCCGGACCGATAACGCGTGCGCCTAAAGTCATCACCTGAGCGTCGTTGCTTTTGCGTGCGCGCTCGGCGGAATAGGTGTCATGGCATTGCGCGGCGCGTACGCCCGGGACTTTGTTAGCCACAATCGCCATACCGATACCCGTACCGCACAACAGAATGCCGCGTGAGTAGGTACCGTCGCCAATGGCACTGGCCAGATTAAAAGCGATATCCGGATAAATCAGTGGGTTATCACCGATATCATGGCTGAAATCGACAACTTCTATGCCTTTCGACTGTAAGTGGGATTTCACCTGGTTTTTCAGGTCAGTTGCCGCATCATCAGCACCAATCGCGATTGTTAACATAACGGTTTCCTCACATTGTGGAACAGGGGGATTTGAAGTGTTCATATGCACAAAACACAAACACATGAACAAATCCTAGTTGATTAAAAAGTAGCTTTTAATAAACATAAGTTCAACACCTTTTCATATGAACAGTCAAAAAGATTGCTAACACTGCCAATAATGACTATGAAACCTTTCTAATCGCTTAAAAAAGACATTTTGAGGGCGATCACAATTTCATTCGATGCTCATATGCGCCAATCTTATGAACTGCTAATGTTCATTTGTCATGTAGCGTGAATGTAAATGGATTACACAACCAGGAATGGAATTACGCTTATTCATCATTGCTAGTAATACGGCAAGAACATTTACCCTCTGATCCCACCGGTAACCAGGTTGCCCGGAAGGAGAGATACTGTGACCAGCACTCATCAAAACGTAGCGGTTGACGTAGAAAAATCAGCGATTCGTAAGATCTCCATGCGTCTCGTCCCCTTTGTGGCTTTGATGTTCTTTATTAACTTCCTCGACAGAACCGCGATCTCTTTCGCCGGTCCTAACGGCATGATGCAGGACCTTGGCCTCCAGGTTGCGCAATTCGGGCTGGCCTCAGGGATTTTCTTTATTGGCTATATTCTTCTGGAAGTCCCCAGCAATCTGGCATTGCACCGATACGGCGCGCGTCGCTGGCTGGCGCGTATCATGGTTTCCTGGGGGATCGTTTCTCTGTTATTCACTTGGGTGAGTAATGTTGAAGGGCTTTATATCCTGCGCCTGCTGCTGGGTGTGGCGGAAGCGGGCTTCTTCCCTGGGGCCATATTCTTCCTGAGCGCCTGGGTTCCGGCTCGTCATCGCAGCAAAATTCTGGCGCTGTTCTATCTGGCGCAGCCGCTGACCGTCGTATTTGGCGCACCGCTGGCAGCCTGGTTTATCAATCAGCACGGTCTGTTTGGTCTGGAAGGCTGGCGCGTTATGTTCCTTGGCGTATCCATTCCAGCCATCGTTGTGGGTATCATCGCGTGGTTCTATCTGATTGATAAGCCTGACGATGCCAAATGGCTGACCCGACAAGAAAAGGCATGGCTGAATACCGAACTGGCGCGTGAAGACGCACAGAAATCCAGTGCTGCTAACCATAGCCTGCGTTCGGTCATGTCCAATGCGCGCGTCTGGGTGCTGTGCCTGATCTACTTTGGTTTTGTCTACGGTCTGTACGCGCTGGCGTTCTTCCTTCCCACCATCATCGGCGGTTTCCAAAGCCAGTTTAACGTGACCTTCGGCGTAATGGAGAAAGGTCTGATCACCGGCGCACCGTATCTGGTGGCAGCGATTGTCATGTATTTCTGGTCCCGGGATGTGTCGCGGCGTGGTTGCAAAACATGGCATATCGCTTTGCCAGCCCTGGTTGGCGCAATTTCTGTCCCTACCGCTCTATATATGGACACGCCGTTTGCCACCATGGTGGTGATCTCGCTAACCGCCAGCGCCATTTTTGCCGCACTGCCAAACTTCTGGACTTTACCAACTCAGTTTCTGTCTGGCGCGTCCGCCGCCGCCGCCGTGGCGCTCATCAATACCCTCGGTAATGTGGCAGGTTTTTCGGCGGGCTACATTACCGGTGCGCTGCATGACGTGACGCACAGTTATCTGGCACCAATGATGGTGGTGGGTGGGTTTATGCTGCTGTCGGCAATCCTGATGCTGGTATTAAGCCGTATTCCCCACACGTCCAATGCTGCCGATGTGAAGATGAAACGAGCAGGAGAGCACTAATATGACATGGCTATTTAATAATCCCTCCGAGTTTGCCAAAGAAATGGTCGCTGGTTTCGTCAGCGCCAATGCTGAAGTCGTACGCCAGGTGCCGGGTGGGGTTATTCGCAATACCCAAAGTCAGCCAGGAACGGTGGCAATTGTTATCGGCGGTGGGTCGGGACACTACCCGGCGTTTGCCGGGCTGGTGGGTCAGGGACTGGCCCACGGCGCGGCAATGGGGAATTTATTCGCCTCGCCCTCTGCACAACAGATTTGCGCGGTAGCAAAAGCCGCTCACAACGGTGCCGGCGTGTTGTTAGCGTTTGGCAACTACGCCGGAGATGTCCTGCATTTTGGTCTTGCACGGGAACGTCTGATGGCTGAAGGCATTCCTTGCGAGCTGATCGCCGTTACTGATGACATTTCCAGCGCAACAAAAAATGAAATGGAAAAACGCCGCGGTGTGGCTGGGGATTTAGTTGTGTTTAAAGCGGCGGCTGCCGCGGCGGAACGGAGGGCCTCGCTGGAAGAGGTGCTGGCCATCGCCAGAGAAGCCAATGACCGCACCCGCACCATCGGTGTGGCCTTTTCCGGCTGTACGTTACCGGGGGCGGAGCATCCCCTGTTTACCGTTCCGGAAGGGCGGATGGGCTTTGGTATGGGGATCCACGGCGAGCCGGGGATCGGTGAAATAGCTGTTCCGGGGGCAGATGAACTGGCCGCCATGCTGGTTGAACATCTGCTCAACGATATTCCGCCAGGCGTCAGCGTCAACGGTGCGCGTGTGGGGGCAATCTTAAACGGCCTTGGCTCGGTCAAATATGAAGAGTTGTTTGTGCTCTGGCACAGCGTACAACAGCGTCTGAGCGAACAAGGCATTATCCTTGCCGATATCCAGGTCGGTGAATTCGTAACCAGTTTCGATATGGCGGGCCTTTCGTTGACGCTTGCGTGGTTTACCGAAGAACTGGAGACGCTATGGCTTGCCCCCGCTTACAGCCCGGCCTTTAAGCGGGGTTCGGTGATCGTTGCTCAGCCGTTACGGACCCGCGACGGGGATGAACTCCAGCAGGAAGTGGTACCTACAGCATCTGAGGTCTCGCGCGCTGCCGCCGTTCGCGTGGTGGCGATGATGGATGCGCTTGCCGATGTGGTCATTGAAAATGAGGAAGAGTTAGGACGTATCGATGCGGTGGCCGGAGATGGCGATCACGGTATCGGTATGGTGCGTGGTGTGCGTGCGGCACGGGACAGTGCGCATCATTATCTGGCGCTGGGAGCTGGTGCAGGCACCGTTCTGCAGCAGGCTGCCGACGCGTGGGCCGATAAAGCGGGCGGCACCTCGGGGGCTATCTGGGGCGTTATCTTAAATACCATTGGCACCGGTATTGGCAATCAACAGCATCCGCAGGCCGATGCCGTCGCCCGCGCCGTGCATGATGCTGCGCATGGCGTGATGCATTTTGGTAAAGCAAAGCCTGGCGACAAAACTCTGGTGGATGTGTTACTGCCGTTCAGCGACGTGTTAAGCGCGGAAGTGGAAAAAGGGTTACCGCTGTCACAGGCGTGGAGTCACGCCGCCTGCCATGCCGAACAATGTGCACAAAATACCGCCCAGTTGCTGCCGAAAATAGGTCGTGCGCGTCCGCTTGCCGAACGTAGCCTGGGGACGCCTGATGCGGGTGCGGTTTCGCTGGCGATGATCGTCACGGCGGTAAGTCGCTGCTTTACGGCCATCCCGGATAGCGAGAAAGAGGGGGCGGTATGTCAGTGAAGCTGACGCTCGGCGTGAGCCTGAAGATGTATTTCGGCTATGAGCAAACCCTTGACTGGAGCCGACAGGTAGCAGACATCGTTCGGCAACATCCGTTGCTGAAGGCTTATGCGCAAACCACCTTGTTTACCTTTCCCTCCACTCCCGCGATTGATGCAACGCTGCGTGCTTTTGACGGTACGGCGATGCAGGTAGGGGTGCAGAATATCGCACCCGCGGCACCGGGCGCATGGACCGGAGAAAACAGCGCGGCGATGGTTGCCGAAATGGGCGGAAAGTTTGTTGAAATCGGCCATGCTGAGCGTCGTCGTCATTTTCATGAGGACAATGTGGTTATTTGCCGCAAAGTCCAGTTGGCGCTGGAGAATGGGTTAACGCCGGTTATTTGTATTGGCGAGCCTCAACAACTGCCCATTGCCGGTGCCACTGCGTTCGCCATTCAGGAGGCGAGCGTCATTATTCATTTTCTGCAACAGCATGCCCTCACCGGGGATTTGATTTTTGCCTGGGAGCCGCAGTGGGCCATTGGTGCGCCGCAACCCGCTTCTGCCGAATATATCCGGTCTGTGTGTGCTGGGCTACGGGCTCATTTGTCGTCTGTCGCGGGCAATCACCGCGTGATTTACGGCGGCAGCGCCGGACCCGGTTTGCTTAGCGCGCTATGGCCGAATGTCGATGGTTTGTTCCTCGGACGCTTCGCCCATCAGCCGGCGGCGATACAGGCAATCCTTGATGAAGCTTACTCCCTGTTAACTCACGCCGAGACGAAGGAAAACGCATGAAAACTGGACTCAGCACCTACGCGTATTTCTGGCAATTATCAGAAAAAGCGGTCAAACCCATGAGCTTGTTCGACGCCATAGATGACAGCAAACGACTTGGCGCGACGGTATTTCAGATCTGCGATTATCCGCAAATCACCGAGTGGTCCTCCCGGGAGCGGGTACGTCTGGGGGAACATGCCGCGCGCGCAGGTATCACGCTGGAGTTGGGCACTAAAGGCGTAAAGACGGAGCATCTGCAACGTTATCTGGCGATTGCTGGCGAGCTGAATTGCTCGCTGCTGCGCACCATGATCAACAGTCCTGATCATCGTCCGACGCTAAGCGAAGCACAGCGCAGCGTGGAGGCGGTGCTGCCGGCGTTTATGGAGCTGGGCGTGGCGATCTGCTTTGAAACGTATGAACAGGTGCCTACCGACGACAACATTACGCTGGTGAAAGCGATTAACGCAGCGCAGGTGGGCATTTGTCTTGATCCGGCCAACTGTGTCGCCAGCCTGGAATTACCCATGGATGTGGTGGCGAAAACTGCACCTTACGTACTGAACTGGCACGTGAAAGATTTCGCCTTCTCCCGCCGCGACGGGTGGGTAGGCTTTACGCTGGCTGGTTGTCCGCTGGGTGAAGGGCTACTGCGCTATGACGATATTTATCAGCATGTTCAGCCGCAGGCTCGCGACATTAACCAGATCATTGAGCACTGGCTACCCTGGCAGGGCGATAGTGAAAGCACGTGTCGTCTCGAAGCTGCCTGGACCGAACATAACATGAAGTATCTGCTTGATAAACAAACCTTAATGAATGTTTCTTCAACAAAATCCAAGGAGTCTGATCATGTCTGCTGAATTAAAAACGATTACCGTCATTGGTGCCGGCGGAAAAATGGGCATGCGTATTTCGGCCAATTTCCAGAAAAGCGCATACCACGTTTTCTATTGTGAAAACTCACCAACTGCGCAGCAACAGATAACGGCTAAAGGACGAGAGCTTTCCGATGCGCAGTCCGTTGTTCCGCTCAGCGATGTGGTGATTCTGGCTGTGCCCGATATTGCTTTAGGGAAAGTCTCTGAATCCGTAGTTCCACAGATGAAACCCGGGGCAATTTTGCTGACCCTGGATCCAGCCGCCGCTTACGCTAATCTCATCGCCCAACGCGAGGACATTGAGTACGCCGTTGCGCATCCATGCCACCCTTCAGTATTTCTGCAGCGTTACACCAAAGAAGAACATGAAGATGCCTTTGGCGGCATTGCGGCAGTACAGCATGTTGCCGCTTCCTACGAGACTGGCAGCGATGCACAAAAAGCCGCATTAGGGAAAGTTATCAGCTGTATGTATGGTCCGGTTGAGCATGTGCATTGGGTCACGGTAAAACAGCTTGCTTACCTGGAACCAACGCTTGTAGAAACCGTGGCCTGTATGGTCGGTGCTTTTATGAAAGAAGCCCTGGATGAGACGGTGAAGCACAGTGGTGTTCCGGAAGAAGCCGCAAAAGCAATGCTATACGGGCACATTCAGATTGCCCTTGCCGTCGCCTTCCGCGCAACCAACCCGTTCTCTGACGCTTGTATGATCGCAATGGAATATGGCCGTGAAAAAATCGTCAAACCAGACTGGAAAGTGATTTTTGAAGAGCAGGAACTGGATAAAGTTATCGCGAGAATGTTGAAAATCGACAGAATCAAACGCTGATGCAACACTCCGCCATCCCCTGATGGCGGAGTAGATCTTTTTATCTACTGCAGTAGTTCTGGTACAATTTACGCCAAATGGCAGTGTCAACATTCTTTCCCTTCTTATGGAGAACCCACCTCGCATGGATAAATCCAGCCAGACTCAGGATTTTGAACTACTCACCGAGATAGCCATTGCGTACTACTGCGATGAGGTGACACAAGAAGAGATTGCCAATCGATTTGGCTTTTCACGTATTAAAATCGGACGATTGCTGAAGCGTGCTAAAGAAGAAGGCATTGTTGAGATTAACGTCCGCTATCATCCGGTGTTCAGTACCCAGCTTGAAAAGCAGATGCAGGAACGCTTTCCTATCACCCGCGCATTAATTGCCCTTGATCATAATGACGAAGATGAACAGCGCCGTCAGGTGGCTGCTCTGGTCTCCAATTATCTGGCGAATAATCTACGCGACAATATGGTGGTCACGGTCGGTCAGGGGCGTAATGTGGCAGCTGTTGCTGAATATACCAGCCCTATCCAGGCAAAAGATTGCCGTTTCATTTGCGGCATTGGCGGGACGCATCGGCCTGGAGACGTTATCAACGCCGACCATATTAGCCGTTTGCTGGCGAAGAAGTTTGGCGGCAGCAGTGAATCTCTCTATGCCCCAGCCTATGTTGAGAATCCTGAACTTAAAGTGGCACTCATGCGCAATGGCACTATCAAGGAGACGCTTGATCGTGCTCGCAAAGCGGATATCGCCCTGGTGGGTATTGGCGATATGAACGAGAACAGCTATATGGTAAAACTCGGTTGGTTCACGCCACAGGAAATCAACGATGCTAGTCTCCATCAAGGGGTGACGGGCGATATCGCGGGTTATGACTTCTTTAATGCCCAGGGTAAACATGTCAATACCGTGATGGATGATCGCGTCATTGGATTGAGTATCGAAGAGTTGCGACAAATTCCATGTGTGATTGCTATCGCTTCAGAAAACACCAAAGCAATGTCAATCATGGGAGCATTACGGACAGGGGCAATTGATATCATAGCGACCAGCGCGAGAAATATACGCACCATCCTCAGTTTGTCTCAGTAATAAGTTCCACTAATCGCATTACTCAATAATCTAAAGATATAATTTATATATCTTTAGATTACGATTAAATGTTAATCACCCTTTGCACATAATCATGGAAATTATATTATCCCGTCATGCTTCAATTCTTTACTCGATCATATGCAGCATATGCCTAAAAATAATAATATCAACTCACTCGAGTTGACTCACTCACCTCAGTGTTTTCCACCAGCTCATTTAATATTTCACCGTCCATCAAAATGGTGGTATCAGCAATAAAACCCGCTTTATCACTGCTCAAAAACAGACACAGCCCCCCCTACCTCTTCCGGTCGACCGGAGCGACCAACCGGATGCTTCTTCACCATTTTCTCACACACAATACGCGAGCCCTCATGAGCGTCAAACCAGGCCTGATTACCGACGGTATCAATAAAGCCAACACTTCGCCTCAGGAGAGGGTTCGACCACACCAACCACGCGCTATGCGTTAACATAAAAAATGACAAGATTATGCACCGAGTCATCTTGTAACCTTAGAATCAAAATCATGTATCACAGGATATGCTAGCGAGTGCCATGCGATAAATCGCTAAATTATTACTGAGATATGCGCGTTTCGTTGCAAAAATCAAGGAAGGGATGCAAAGAGAGGCATATGGGTACAGATAAATCTTTACCAGCGAAAGACCTCACCGGACAGTCGGTGTGGTCAGCCGTATCGATTAAGGGGCCTTTAAGCAGGTCCCGGTATAGCATCGGCTGGCAGAGGCGTTATCAGTTGATAAGCGCACCTCCGTCAATATCCACCACGCTGCCAGTAACATACGGATTATCAATCACAAACAAATACCCTTTTGCCTGATCTTCTGCGCGACCATACGCTTTAGCCGGCAAATTCTCAGCGGCTCTGGTCAGCATTTGCTGACGGTCCTTAAGCGTCATACCCGCATAGGCTTCGGTATTCGTGAGACCAGGGCTGACGGCATTAACCCGCAACGGAGAGAGTTCTTTCGCCAGCATTTTCACCGCGGATTCAAGCGCGGCATTAATGGTGGTTTTCACTATCGTACCGGGTACGGTACGCCGCGAAAGGAAACCTGTGGTCAGGGTCAGCGTACCGCCCGGTTTGATTTTTCCACTCAGATGATGCGCTACGGCCAGGCTACCCCAGAACTTGGTATTAAAGGCCTGTCTTGCTGCAGATAAATCCAGTGCAGTCAACACGCCACCTGGTGCCTGCGACCCTGCCGTCACGATAATATGGTCCACTGGTTCCAGCGTCTTGCCCAGTATCGCCACCTGTTTTTCATCCGCGATGTTCAACACGACAGTTTCCGCACTGGCACCAGTTACCTGCAAACGCTGACACGCATCCGAGAGTTTATTGTCGTCCCGGCCAGCAAGAATAACGTGCCCGCCCCGCCCGGCCAGCAGTTGCGCCACTGCAAAGCCGATACCGGTTGCTCCACCAATAATCAGTGTACGCTGCGTCATGACTCAGACCCCGGTTGTCAGGGAGGGATAATCGGTGTAACCCACTTCGCTACCGCCAAACAGTGTTGCCGGGTTACCCATTGCAGCCAGCGGCAGATTTTCTTTTAAACGGCGAGGAAAATCCGGGTTGGCGATAAACGGACGGCCGAAAGCGACCAGGTCCACAATTCCCGCAGCCAGCAGCTTTTCTGCTTTTTCCCGGGTGTAATTTCCGGCCACAACAATCGTGCCGCTGAAGGTCGCCCGCAGGGTTTCACGGAACTCATAAGGGACCTGCGGCGCATCATCCCAGTCGGCTTCTGCCAGATGGATAAAGGCGATACCCTTTGTTTCGCACCAGGCAGCCAGCACCAGAATCGCCTCAATCGCCTGTGGGTCATCCATGCCGCGCTGGGTGATAAACGGGGCCAGGCGAATACCGGTACGCTCCGGACCAATGGCTTCGCTGATGGCTTCCAGTACTTCCTGAGCAAAACGCACGCGGTTTGCCAGGCTGCCACCGTATTCATCAGTACGTTTGTTCGAGGAGCGACGCAGGAACTGGTCAATCAGGTACCCGTTACCACCGTGGACTTCCACGCCATCAAATCCGGCTTCCATAGCATTAATGGCCGCCTGACGGTAATCCGCAATCACCTGCTGAATATCGTCACGGGTCAGCTCACGCGGCACCGGACAATCGACCATTTCACCGACGCCCTCCTGGTTTACTACCCACACCTTTGCATCAGGTGAAAGCGCAGAGGGAGCCACCGGTTTACCGTCCGGGTGAAAACTTTCATGGGACATACGCCCCACATGCCACAGCTGTGAAAAAATAATGCCGCCTGTGCAATGGACAGCCTCAGTTACCAGACGCCATCCTGTCACCTGCTCAGCTGAATGAATCCCTGGCGTCCAGGAATACCCTTGCCCCTGGGCTGAAATCTGCGTTGCTTCAGTGATGATAAGACCAGCGCTGGCGCGTTGCTGATAATATTCCGCCATCAGCGCGGTAGGAACATTGCCTGGCTGCGCGGTACGGGCCCGGGTCATAGGAGCCATCACAATACGGTTTTTAAGTGTGTGTGTACCAACAGATGTGGTCTCGAAAAGTGTGTGTTGAGGCATGTTCTGTTCTCCGGAACGGTTGATTGTGCTTGACTTTACGTCCTGCGAGTCGCTTTGATAATGGCAGTGATGACTGATTATCTATTCAGGAAATTGGAATAATGGGTAAGTTTGAAGACATGACGTTACTGGTGGAAGTCGTTGAAGCCGGTGGACTGGCTGCCGCAGGGAGGCGGATGAATCTTTCACCTGCCACCATGACGGCACGGTTAAAGGCGCTGGAAGAACGCTATCAGACCCGGCTGTTTAATCGCTCCACCCGTGCAATTGCACTGACACGTGCAGGTGAGGATTTTTACCACGCCGCACTTCGCGTGATGGAGGAAGTGGCGCAGGCAGAGTCGAAACTGGCACAGAAAGACGGGATAGTCAGCGGCAGCCTGCGTATTTCAGCCCCCTCAGATTTTGGTCGGCAGTATCTTTCAGCCGCACTGCTCGATTTTTCCCGCCTGTATCCTGAAGTCAGAAGCTCTGTCTATCTGAGTGAAAGCGTGGTGGATTTGATTGCTAACCGTCTGGACATGAGCGTGCGCTTCGGCAACCTCCCGGACAGCAATCTGGTGACGAAATCTATCCGCTCTAATCATCGGGTGCTGGTTGCGTCAAAAAGCTACCTTCAAACACATGGAACTCCTGTGCATCCGGATGAACTTCACGGGCATCGTTGCCTGGTGATGGAGCAGCGTGGCACGCTGATGAACGAGTGGCGCTTTGAAGAGCATGATACGCCCTCCGTGGTGCGGGTTACACCGGCCATGGTATGTGATGATGGCGCGCTGTTACGTCAGTGGGTACTGGCAGGTGCGGGTATCGCCAGCAAATCATGGTGGGATGTGAAGCGCGATGTCGAACAAGGCCGGCTCACCGTGTTATTTGCCGACACCTTTATTGGCTTCAGCCGTCATGACAAAAAACAGGTGGGTCTCCAGTTTGTCTACCCGCAGAGGCGATTTCAGCCCCTGCAGGTGACGGCGTTCAGCGAGTTCTTTATTCACTGGCTGGATAACGAATAACGCAGTGGTCACCGGTTTATTCATTAAAATGAAATAATCAATTCTGTTTTACTGCCATTATCAAATGTAGCTCCGTGTCCGAGAATGAATCCCATCATTCATCTGCCAGAGTCACTTATGAAACCGCAGCGTATTCCATTACAGGTCTGGATACTGACCTTATCCGCTTTTGCTATCGGCACCGCTGAGTTTGTGGTCGCCGGGTTATTAACCACCATGGCGCACGCCCTCAATATCACCGACGGCCAGGCGGGAAACGTTATCACTGCTTATGCTATGGCGATTGTTATCGGCGGACCTGTGCTGACGCTGTGGCTCGCCCGTTTTGAAAAACGTAATGTCCTGGCCGGGCTGATGGTGCTGTTTATTGCCGCCAACCTTGTCAGTGCCTTATCGACCAGTTATCCGGTGCTGCTGGTCAGCAGGGTACTGGCAGGACTGGTACAGGGGCCGTTTTATGGCATCGGCGCGGTGGTGGCTACGCGACTGGTGGCAGAAAACCTGGCAGGCCGGGCAGTCGGTCAGATGTTTGCCGGACTGACGCTGGCGAACGTGCTGGGGGTGCCGTTTGGGTCATGGATTGGCAATATCTTCGGCTGGAATGTGACGTTTTACGCGGTCGCAGCCCTGGGCGCGGTGGCGCTGATTGCCATCATATCCACCATTCATCGCCAGCCCATTGAGGAAGGTAAAAGTATCCGTCAGCAACTGGCTGTGTTTCGCCATGGTCCCCTGCTGGCAAGCCTGGCGATTACCGTCCTGAGCTGGACCGGTTTCATGACCCTGTACGGATATATTGCACCGCTGGCTGAGCAGGTCGCTGGTTACAGTGTCGGGGCCCTGACCGTCCTGCTGTTTGTGGTGGGTATTGGCCTGGTGGCAGGCAACCATATTGGCGGTATCACCGCTGACCGCAATCTGCGTCAGGCGCAGCTTTTATGGCCAGTGCTGATGGTGGTATCCCTGATTGTTGTTGGCCTGGTCAGCAGTCATTACTGGCTGTTTATGGTGGCGACGTTCCTGTTCGGCATTGCTTCTTTTGGCAATGTTCCGCCGCTGCAGATGAACGTGATGAAACACGGTAGTGCCGCACCAGAGCTGGCGGGCACCGCCAACATCTCAGCCTTTAATCTGGCCAATGCGCTGGGGGGTGTTATCGGCGGACTGACTGTTGACAGTACCTTCGGTGCAGCCGGTATTCCCTGGGTAGCCACGCTGATACCGCTTGCCGGCATTGCGTATGTACTGTTCAACCGCCGCCACACCCGACTGAACATTCAGGCAGCGAGGTCATAATGTATATCGATCACGCGACATTCCGAAGCAGTGACATGGACGCCACACGAGACTTTTTTATCTCAGTCTTTAATTTACTGCCCGGGGCGCGCCCCGGCCTTATCAGCAACCGCATTCCCGGTTACTGGCTCTATGCGCAGGACAAACCACTGGTGCATATTATTCCTGCGGGCGACGAAGGGCACCCGTTACCCGCTACGGCGATTGACCATGTAGCATTTCATCTCGAAGGCTACGCAGCCTTTCGGGAAAAGCTCCAGGGTCTTGGGATACATTATTCTCTGATGGACCTGACTGATATTCAGGAGCGGCGAGTTTTTATACGAGCACCCGGAGGGCAGTTAGTTGAAGCGGTGTTCAGTGAACCTGTACCGGAGTCAGCATGATGGACAATGCTATTTTCTGAAGCGGTTCGGGTCTGTACGCATGTCACTTTGTTGTCAGCATCTGGTTTATGGCGGTATCTATTGTCAGGCAGTATGGCAGGTTATCGAATTTAAATATCACCATGCAGGGATAACGGGCAAATCTGAGGCCAGTTATCCCGGTTATTTTCACTTTTGAGAGATAAGTCTTAATGTTCAGTCATTATTTTTAAACGGTTCGATTTGCGCTATTTTATAATCTGAGCTTTTAACGGTATTAATAAAATATCCTGCTCTTACTATAAATTAACAGTCATCACTTCTGTGATACTTATATTGATTTTTACACATTAAGAAAGACAAGAGCGGATGTTCTCTGTTGGGGATGGTTCCTATGAGTCCACATGCTCTATAAAAAAATATCATTCAGCCGCGCCCCGGTATTAAAGTTCGACGTAGTAACAGAAATGTTACTTTTACGCTATGGCTAATACAGCATAGCGTTTTTTTATCCGACTATATTCCTTTGAGGACAAGCATGAAAAAAACACTTCGTATCGGTCATATTGATTTAAGTTTCCATGCTGCCAGTGCAGCGCTGGTTTGTACTGTATTTGAAAAATATGGCTGGCAGGTTGAAATGACCGCCAGCCCTCATGAAGAGATGTTTAAGCGCTATGGGAAAGGAGAAGTGGACATGCTGGTTTCAGCCTGGCTCCCTGCCAGCCACGATGTCTATCTGGCCCCTTATCGGGATAATACGGTTAAATTAACAGTCCTGTATCATCCTTACTGTATATGGGGAGTCCCTGATTATATCTCCCCCAGCGATGTGGCCTCTGTTGAAGACTTACTCAGACCTGATGTCCTGTTGAAAATGGAAAAAAGGATCCTGGGTATTAATCCGGGAGCAGGAATCAGCCGTTTTTCTCGTACTATGGTCGAGGAATATCAACTTACCCATTCCGGTTATTATTTTGAAAATGGCAGTGAAGATGCGTGCTACAGCAATTTTGAACAGGCTGTCAGCGATCAGCGCTGGATCGTTGTTCCCTTGTGGCATCCGCAGTTCCTGCATCACCGATACACCATTCGGGCATTAGAAGAACCAAAAGGATTACTTGGCGGACAGGATGAGGCCACGCTGATTGTATCCCGGTCGGTTATCGGAGATTTTGAACCCCCGTTACTGGCGGAGTTGCAGGCTTTATCTCCAGGTAATGACGCAATCAGCGAACTGGATTATCTCATTTGCAGAGAGAATAAAACACCACGACAGGCAGTTGAATCCTGGTATCAACGTCATTCCCGGATTTGATAGCCTGGTTGTATAATGAAACGGTAAACAACGACAGGTTCATGTTGTTTACCGCTTACGATTGTCCGTAATCAGAAGTCTTTTAAACGCGTGTTTACACCCGAGAAAGGAGATAAGGCCGGATGGAAGGCCGTTTTCCATTCCTGATCCAGTGATAATCGTCCGGCGGTATCAGGCAACAAAAACGGGATAATGACCATAAAATAAAAGAACGGGAATTCCCATCCCCCACCGGACATCATCCAGGTATAACCAATACCAAAATGTCCACTCATCACTTCTGCTGCAATAAGGTATATCGCGGCAATGAAAGCACCTGCCCGGGTGAGTAAACCAAAGCCAATTAAAACAGCTGAAGTAAATTCAGCCAGCCCCCCCAGAATAATCATACCTGATGCCATATTTGCACTGAGCACTGTGCCAAATGTGTGCATGCCCACAACATTCTGGAAAAAGCTCACGAGACCGGCATCATGATATGATACAAATAATTTTTCCGTGCAGTGTGTCAGGAAATTAAATCCAACAAACATTCTTAAAAAAGAGAGTGCAACTTCCTGGTTATTGTACTGATGAATCCCATCGCGAAAAATTATGACAGCCTGGATCAGTAGTGGAATAAATGTCATAGATGTTAACCATCCCACGCGCGACCAGTCATGCTGATCGGCATTTCTGACCACTATCAGCGTAAAAAAAAGCGTCAGCATAAAGCTGATAAGGCGGTTTTTACGCCATAAAAGTGTCGTCAGCGGGATCAATAATGAGAATAATGCCATCGTTATGGCAGACCATGTTCCGTCATAGTTATTCAGATAGCTAACTGAGACGATGAAGGAGATCATCCCTGTAATAAAAGTCAAATAATAAATTTTCGTTTTCATTTTTTTACCTTTTAACAGGTTATTTTGTCTGAGTTGTCCTGAACACCCGAAGCGTTAGTGTGGCTTTAGCCAGAGAATGCTTGTTAATAAAATAACCAGTCAGGGGGGCTGTAGAGTTTACCGGGGCCTCCAGTTTTTCAACATCAAGCGCATGCAGAGTGTAAATATACGAGTGGACTTCTCCGGCCGGTGGGCAGGGACCAAGAAAACGGCTGTTACCAGTGTCATTAGCTTGTACTTTTGCTCCCTGCGGTATTTCATTTCTTGCCAGATGATGATGGGATGAAGGAATATCAATCATCATCCAGTGCCAGAACCCACTCCCCGTATCCGCATCTTTATCATAAAAAGTGATAGCAAAACTGCGCGTATTTTCGGGGGCAGACTGCCATGCCAAGGCTGGCTGGATATTTTTTCCTGTGCAACCGAAATCATTTGCCAGTAAATCAACAGCTATATTTTCACCTTCTTTCACTTCTGCGCTATTAAGAGACATGCTCGCTGCGAAACCGGTGGCAGTTGATAAACCCGATAACAGGACAAGCGGCAGTATTATAATTTTTTTCTTTAAATGCATATATCCTCCATGCTGAAATATGAAGTGGGTATTGGTAAATACATTTAATTTATAACACTGCGGTTCGTTTTTGGTTATCAATCAATACTGAATGGATAATTCACGCCACATGAATAATGCAAAGTGAGTTATGGGATTTAAGTCTTGTTTTTATGTTTGCGAACAACTGTACTGTAACAACAGGAGGTTAATAGATCTTCGACTTGTTTAATCTGCGCTTCAATTATCTGAATATGTTCAGCCAGCCAGCAGAGACTAGCTCCGGCAAAAGAGGATATTTTTGCATGGTCAATACCAGGAGTTGATACCTTCATGCTGATGCTCCTCATTTTTCGGGATGTGTTGCCACAATCCAGCCAGATTCTATGGCATCGTAAAATGAGGAGTGTCCATCATATTATCTCAGTATCAACTGCCGGCCAGCCAATATCTCGTTTCACTTAACGTGAGCGACACATCAACAGGCGCGCAGGCTGGCATACGGCCAGCCTGTTACGATTCACTGACTGGATGTGAACGGTTGTGTATCGTCTGTCCATACACGCAGAATACGATAGGGGGGCTCACCTTTATCGCCAGCACCAGTAAACGCAGCGCTTCGATGCAGTTGGTTAGCCGAAATATAAAGCCAATGTTGATCGCCAAATTGAACGCTGTCAGGCCAGTCAAGCAACGCTGAGCGCACCAGCGGGATCAATTTCCCTTTACTATCCATCATATCAACACCGTTATTATTCAGATTAGTAAAGTAATGCCTGCCCTGTGCAGAAATAGCGGCACCATCTGAAACCGGTTTTGTACCTGCAGTACGAATATGTTGAGCAATGGCTTTATCATCAGCCTTCTGCAGGTACTCGGTATCAATTTCATACCAGGTGGTACCGTTCATTGCGCCAAAAAATAAGGTTTTACCATCGGCTGAAAGTGTTATTGGATTCACGCCGACCGAAGCTGGCTTGCCATTAAACAGGGTATCCTGACCATCAATATGCATCACCGCCGATTTTTCACTTTGCAATGCAGGATGGCCGGAAAAACGGCTGGCTTTTTTACTGGCGATATTAACGGTAATCAGTCCAGGATTACTGATGTCTGCCAGATAGATCCACCCACTGCGTGCATCAACAACCAGATCCTGAATAAAACTACCGCGAGGCGCGATAGTGTCATCCAGTTCGATGGTCATCAGGTGCTTACCACTTTTTATGTCAAAGCTAATTATACGGGTTTTGCCAGAGTTTAGACCCATATCTACCAGCCATAAACGATTTTGCGCGTCGCGTGTAATACCTAATGGTGTATCAATTTGATGAGATAAACTTTGGCCTTCGTTTTTTTGCCAGGAGTCATCGGGCCAAGCTTTCCAGGTCTCTTTGCCTGTGATCTCAATCAGACGCCAGCGTGAGGGGCGATCCAAAGGGTGTACCGTTGCAAATACGCGGCCATCATCAGAGACGGTGACATTTCCCGGCCGAATATTCAGTGCAGCAACAACTTCCAGGTCACCTTTTTTAAACTGTGTCTCTGCAAATGCAGTCGTTGAATTAAATATCAGTACAGATAATAAGCTGGCGATTAACGTTTTCTTATTCATTTCATTCTCCATAATCAGGTAAACACATCATGGGCACAGACAGCGCTTAAAACACAGTCAATAGAAATAGACTTCCACTGCATTGAGCAACAGATATGTAATTATTGTCCTGTATCATAGTAAACAGGCCGGTAGGGAAGAAAAACCCTGTGACAGAGACAGGTGTTATACTCAAAAAAAGAAAATCCCCTGAGACGTACTTCTAATTTCATTACCATTTCTGGTAGTAAGATGCCTGTTATTCTCTTTATTGACGGCTGGTTAATGCAGTAAAAAAAACGCCAAGGCAAATAAGCATCAGCCCGCTAATAAATAAAGGTGATAATTGATTTTGCAGCCACAAGGCGGAGGCAAGCGCGCCAATAATCGGTACGCCAAGGGTAAAGTTGGACATGGCAAACGTAGTAATACGTCGACCATATTCAGAAGAGATCACGAAACAGAAAGAAGTGGCGACGGGACCAATAAACAGTAACTGCCACAGTAAGCCATGTGTGATGTGAATATCAGACACCGGACGCTCGAACAGAACAGCGGCTATCCCCAATAAAACGGACGCGATTAACATCTGCCAGGGCGCAAGTTGCAGCGGTGTGGAAACCCAACGATGATGTCGGACATGATAAATCACAATTGACCAGGCAATTGCACAAAGCAGTAATAACAACGCCGCTAACAGACTGTAATGATCCCATCGCATCTCCGATGGCGAACAAATCAGCGCCACCCCGGAGAGTCCGGTCATCAATGCCAGCAATTGCGCCCGGCCAGGACGAACTCTCAGCATAATAGCCGTCAGCAATATACTCCATAACGGCGTGGTATAAGCCAACAAAACCGCGCGGCTGGTGTCCGTATATTGCATCGCAATCATCCCCAATCCGGTAAACAACATCATTTGCAGAATCCCAACACTAAGGATAACAGGCCAGTCCTGACGAACCGGTAAGCGGAGTTTCCCCCTGAAAGCCACAAAAGCAAACAAACAAATTCCGGCCGTTGCAAAACGTAATGTCGCCAGCCAGAGTGGCGGAACACTATCCAGAGCCTGACGCGTCACCGGCCAACTGGTTCCCCACAGGACAACCATCGCCGCAAGCCAGCCCAGCGTGCGCATTTTCGTCGTAGATGGGCGGCAACCGATCGCACTTTCACAATTTTGTATGGACATAAGACGGACTCCTGATAGCAGAAACGACCGTACCATGTTAATTTCTTTATCAGGGTAAATTGGTTCTATATTGACCGTTAAATGACTAAATTAAGAATAAATATTTCTACCTTCATGTGATTTGAGGAAAATTATGTCCACCAATCCTGTTCATCTTGATGAAGTTAGCCTGCGCATTCTCGATATCCTGCAACATAACGCGGATATCAGTAACACTGAACTGGCTGAAAAAGTCGGCCTGTCAGTATCCCCCTGCTGGCGTCGTGTGGCAGAGATGAAAGAGAATCATGTTATCAGGGGGTCGGTCATGCTGGTGGATCCTCTGAAGTTGGGGTTAGCGGTCAATGTGTTCGTGCATGTTTCCCTGCGCCAGCAGGATAAAACCTCACTGCAAAAGTTTACTGAAGCGATAAGCGATCGCGAGGAGATCATGGAGTGCTACCTGATGACCGGGGAAGCGGACTTCCTGCTAAGGGTAGTGGTGGAGGATTTACAAAAATACCAGGTGCTGATTATGGAATGTTTGACGCAAATTGAAGGCGTAGCGAGTATTCGTTCCAGTTTCGCGCTGAATCAGGTGAAATATACAACCGTACTGCCTACCCAACATCTGAAGAGAAGTACTCACAACAGGTATTATCCACCAAATAATAATAACTAGAAA
>NZ_JANEWI010000045.1:0-35232 GCF_028069775.1 Citrobacter sp. Igbk 17
CCTTAAAATTAATTACTATTAAAAAATTTACATAAGTTTTCCTTTTTGGCGCTAAAATACCCATGTCTAAATGTTCATACAGGGAAGGAAACCGTGATGATCAGAAGAACGAAGGAAATAGATGCAATTTTAATCGAACTTAACAAATCAATTGATGCTCATTATAAGTGGCTAGTGAAAATGTTTCGCTGTGTGGTGTCATCAGACGTTACTCAGCCTGATATTACGGGCGATGACGCTCACTTCGTTTGTCAATTTGGGCAGTGGCTCAAAGACCATCCACAGCACGATGATGATGAATGTAGTTATGTCAGCAAGATTAACGCGACTCACGAGAAAATGCATTTGTTAGGCAAGGAATTGCTCTTGGCAATCGTGGAAGAGCGTAGCCATTCATGGCATTTCGACAGTTTCCAGGATGCGTTACTGGCATTTACGTCTGCGGTCATGGACTACAAAATATATTTACTGACTATTCGCAGTAATATTGATGTCTTAACAGGTTTGCCTGGCAGAAGAATGCTTGATGAGTCGTTTGATCAGCAGTTACTCGATGCTGAGCCGCTTAACCTGTACATATTGTTGCTGGATATAGACCGTTTTAAACATGTTAATGATACCTACGGGCATCTGGTTGGTGACATGGTATTGCGTAGCCTGGCGTCAAATTTATTATCATGGACTCGTTATGATGAGGTTGCCTATCGCTATGGTGGTGAGGAATTTATTGTCATCATCCGAACCAAAACGGACGAGCAGGGGTGCCAGGCAGGGTTGCGTCTTTGTCATCTGATTGGCCAGAAAAAAATCCCTTATCCACAAGGCGAAATCGGTATAACGGTAACAGCCGGCATTACCAGAGTTCAACAGGGTGAAACACTGGACAACGGTCTTGGACGTGCTGACAGAGCCATGTATGAAGGGAAAAAGACCGGCAGGAATCGCTGTATGTTTATGGATGAAAAAGACAAAATTACGTTAGTTGGCACCAATGATCAACTGACACCGCTCGTCAGAGCGTGAATTTTATCAGCGCAGATCGGCTGTAGTTACGTTTCGTTTAACTTCCATTGTGGTTGTCGATGATATGTTAGCCGACTATTCGTTATCTTCGCAGGGAATTGCCAGATAACGTATAAAGCAAAACACAAATCTATCCATGCAAGCATTTACCGCTGGTTTTCCGGCGGTTTTTTTTACCTGTAATTCAGAGAAATGATTCAGGGAAGGGAAGCAGGTAAAAAAATGGCCCCTTGTGCAGTTACGCTACAAGGGGCCGGTTCGGTGCAGGACTATCTCCGTTCATCAATCATCCCATCTGTGGCTAAAATACGCGGCCAGGAAACCGGAAAATAAAATAATTCCCAGAACAGCCATAAAAATATTCATATTACCCAGCATAGTAAATGCTCCTTTATCTATGAGTTTCCTCTCTTACCTTAATTTCACCTCGTTAATGACTATAGTAGCAATTCGAACTTAAACAAAGAGTGAACTGTGTGATTATTTCGTCTGAAATGTAAAGTTATGGCCTTTTCTCGTCGAAGAAAATAAATAATAGTGACGAAACGGGTACCCCCATCAACAAATAATCACAATTTTATCCTGTAATCCGTGGCAGCTGTCGGGTTGTCCGGACACAATATGTTGCACGTTTATAATGCAACACTGTGTCATGGTGGTTCAATTCTTCACTCTTACCGTCATGACGATGCTTTCTTTTTATCCGCGCGTCATTGATGATATTTATAATTCTTTGAATTATCTGTTGTTTTTATATCTGGCACTGTTTTTGCCTTATCACTTCTGAACACCCTTAATTTGCACCGTTTTGTCTGCCCGGTAGCACCGGAGCTTTCAGCAAGTCTACTTTCAGGAGTGAAACTATGCAGCGTCGTACATTATTAAAAGCCTTTGCTCTTTCGGCCTCTGTTGTGGCTATGGGGATGAGTTTTTGCGTACAGGCTGCCGACACCATTAAAGTTGGCATCATGCATTCGTTGTCCGGGACAATGGCTATTTCTGAAACACCGCTGAAGGATGTGGCGTTGATGACCATTGATGAGATCAACGCCAAAGGCGGTGTACTGGGGAAAAAACTGGAGCCGGTAGTGGTCGACCCGGCGTCAAACTGGCCGCTGTTTGCCGAAAAAGCCCGTCAGTTGTTAAGCCAGGACAAAGTGGCGGTGGTTTTTGGTTGCTGGACATCGGTTTCGCGCAAATCGGTACTGCCGGTATTTGAAGAGTTAAACGGCCTGTTGTTTTATCCCGTACAGTACGAAGGTGAAGAGATGTCACCTAACGTTTTCTATACCGGCGCAGCGCCCAATCAGCAGGCTATTCCGGCGGTTGAGTATCTGATGAGTGAAGACGGTGGCAGTGCAAAACGTTTCTTCCTGCTGGGCACCGACTACGTCTATCCGCGAACAACCAATAAAATTCTTCGTGCCTGGCTGCATTCAAAAGGCGTTGCGGATAAAGACATTGAAGAAGTTTATACCCCATTTGGTCACAGCGATTACCAGACCATCGTTGCCAGCATCAAAAAATTCTCCGCAGGGGGGAAAACGGCGGTGGTCTCTACCATTAATGGCGACTCTAACGTTCCGTTCTATAAAGAGCTGGCAAACCAGGGCCTGAAAGCGACCGATGTTCCGGTCGTTGCGTTCTCTGTTGGAGAAGAGGAGTTGCGCGGTATTGATACCAAACCCCTTGTAGGCAATCTTGCGGCCTGGAACTATTTTGAATCCGTTGATAATGCCACCAATAAGCAATTTATCGCTGATTACCGCGCCTATGCGAAAGCACACAAACTGCCGAATGCTGATTCTGTGGTCACGAACGATCCGATGGAAGCCACGTATGTTGGCCTGCACATGTGGGCGCAGGCTGTTGAAAAAGCGGGGACGACGGATGTGGATAAAGTTCGCGCAGCCATGGCGGGGCAATCATTCGCTGCACCTTCTGGCTTTACGTTGACAATGGATACAACGAACCACCACCTGCATAAACCCGTCATGATTGGCGAAATCGAAAACAACGGTCAGTTTAACGTGGTATGGCAAACGGATGCCACGGTCCGTGCCCAACCGTGGAGCCCGTATATCGCCGGGAATGATAAAAAATCTGAGCAGCCCGTCAAAACCGCCAGCAACTGATCTTACGCCCTCCTGTGGGAGGGCCCAATAGGAGAACGCTATCATGAAAGCCAGGCGCTTTATTTGTGGTGTGTTGTTGCTGACGTGGCTTTTGCCGTGGATAGCGCAGGCAACAGATGCCGATACTTTCGCTGCGGCCAGTCGGACACAGCAGGCGACATTACTGGAACAATGGGCGATTAACCCAGATGTGCAGCGTTTACCTTTGCTTAATGCCTTGAGTGGCGAAAACCTGCTGACCGATGACGCTAAAAATGCATTCACGATGAACGGTTCGCATGTGCAATCACTGGGGGCGGCCAGCATGCCCAGCGGCGAATTAAAAAAAATCCGCCTGACTAACCGCCTGCGTAATCTGGTGGCTGGCACATTGGCTATTCATCAACTTTTAGGTGACAGTGTCACATTGAGGATGGCTGCCGCCCGGACATTACTGCGTGAAGCACTGCCAGACATGTTGCCATTTTTGCAGCACAGGCTGCTGGAGGAGACGGATGCTGGCGTGAAATCCACCCTTGCCGCTGCTCTGGCAAACCTGCAACTGAACAGTACTTCGCCCGAAGTCAGGCGTCAGGCCATCGAATTGCTGGGCGCGTCCAATGATCCTGAAACACAAGCGCGGTTACAGCCTTTCACCCAGGTGGAGCATGAACCCGATGCGCGCGTACGCGCTGCCGCCAGCGAAAGCCTGAATACCATCGGACATCGGATGAAGGTTGGAGAGCTGCTTGGCCAGGCGTTTATGGGATTATCGCTGGGGTCTATTTTATTGCTGGCGGCGCTGGGGCTGGCCATCACCTACGGGCTGCTCGGCGTCATTAATATGGCGCACGGTGAAATGCTGATGCTTGGCGCTTACTGTACCTGGATAGTGCAACAACTGATGAGCCAGTTTTTCCCTCAGTGGTTAGCCTTTTATCCGCTGATTGCGCTGCCGGTTGCCTTCTTGCTGACCGCCGCAATTGGAATGCTGCTGGAACGTGGAGTGATTCGCCATTTGTACGGACGCCCACTTGAAACGCTACTGGCAACATGGGGGATTAGCCTGATGCTGATCCAGTTGGTGCGAATGACCTTTGGTGCGCAAAACCTGGAGGTAGCTAACCCGGCGTGGCTGTCGGGTGGTATGCAGGTCTATGCCAATCTGATTTTGCCATGGAACCGGGTTGTGGTACTGGGATTTGCCATTCTGGTGCTGTTTTTCACCTGGTTGTTGCTGAATAAAACCCGTCTGGGTATGCGCGTGCGTGCGGTGACGCAAAACCGCAGCATGGCTGACTGCTGCGGTGTTCCCACAGGGCGGGTGGATATGTTGGCGTTTGGTCTGGGGTCGGGCATTGCCGGACTGGGAGGGGTGGCGCTATCGCAGTTGGGCAACGTGGGACCAGAACTGGGGCAAAGCTACATCATTGATTCATTTTTGGTGGTGGTGCTGGGTGGCGTTGGACAGCTTGCCGGGAGCGTCGCGGCGGCGTTTGGGTTGGGGATTTTCAACAAGATTCTCGAACCGCAGGTTGGGGCAGTTCTCGGCAAAATTATGATACTGGTGCTGATTATTCTGTTTATTCAGAAACGCCCGCAGGGGCTGTTTGCGCTCAAAGGGAGGGTCATTGACTGATGACGATGCCAATGACATTAACGCTGGCGCGCAAAGCGCCGCGTATTACCGGTGTGCTGGGGCTGACTTTACTGCTGGCGCTGATTATTCTGCCATTTCTCGCACTTCTGCCTGCGGATCATCCGCTGGCGATATCTGTCTGGACACTGACACTGGTCGGGAAAATTCTCTGTTATGCCATTGTGGCCGTTGCCCTGGATCTGGTGTGGGGATATGCCGGAATGCTGTCGCTGGGCCACGGTATTTTCTTTGCGCTGGGCGGTTATGCGATGGGGATGTACCTGATGCGCCAAGCATCTGGTGCTGGGGTGCCCGCGTTTATGTCGTTCCTGTCGTGGACTGAACTTCCGTGGTTCTGGTGGGGAACACAGCATTTTCTTTGGGCGATGGTGCTGGTTGTTTTGGTGCCAGGTTTGCTGGCGTTGGTGTTTGGCTGGTTTGCCTTCCGTTCAAAAATCAAAGGCGTCTATTTTTCCATCATGACGCAGGCGCTCACCTTTGCCGGCATGCTGCTGTTCTTCCGTAACGAAACCGGGTTTGGTGGTAATAACGGATTTACCGGTTTTACCACTATTCTGGGATTTTCGGTGACGGCGACCACGACGCGTATCGCGTTGTTCCTGGCGACAGTTGTGTTGCTGGTTATGGCGCTGTGGATCGGGTTGGCGTTGGCTCGCAGTAAATTTGGCCGCATTTTGACCGCCGTTCGTGATGCTGAAAATCGGCTGATGTTCTGCGGATATGACCCAAAGGGTTTCAAACTCCTGGTGTGGACGCTCTCCGCCGTCCTGTGCGGGCTGGCTGGGGCGTTGTATGTTCCGCAGGTGGGCATCATTAACCCCAGTGAAATGTCACCCACCAACTCAATTGAGGCCGCGATTTGGGTCGCACTGGGTGGGCGCGGTACGTTGATTGGCCCGGTGTTTGGCGCGGTGCTGGTGAACGGCGCTAAAAGCTGGTTTACCGTCATCATGCCGGAATACTGGCAACTGTTTCTCGGCCTGATTTTTATTGGCGTTACGCTGTTTTTGCCTCGCGGCGTGATTGGTCTGTTTCGCAAGGGAGACAAATAATGCAGCCAGATGAAGGACTTTTTACCCGCCAGATGCCAGGCGATCGTTTTCGCAATCAAACCGATCCGGTGCTCCAACTGGAAAAAATCAACGTTAACTTTGATGGTTTCCAGGCGCTAACGGATTTGACGCTCAATATTGGGGTTGGAGAGTTACGCTGCGTTATTGGACCCAATGGCGCGGGAAAAACCACCTTGATGGATGTCATCACCGGCAAAACGAAACCGCAAAGTGGGCAGGCGATTTACGATCAATCCATTGATTTAACAGCACTCGACGCCATCGCCATTGCTCGCCAGGGCATTGGTCGCAAATTTCAGAAACCGACCGTATTTGAAGCGTTGACGGTGGAAGAGAACCTCGAGTTGGCGATGAAAAATGATAAATCCGTTTGGAGTGCCTTACGGGCGAGTTTGTCGGGAGAACAGCGGGATCGCATCGATGACATATTGACGCTGTTGCGACTGAGTAACGAACGCGCCCGTCGTGCCGGCCTCCTTTCGCATGGACAGAAACAATTTCTGGAGATTGGTATGTTGCTGGTGCAGGAGCCGCATTTGCTGCTCCTGGATGAACCGGCTGCCGGGATGACGGATGCCGAGACGGAATACACCGCTGAACTGTTTCGCCAGCTTGCCGGAAAACATTCTCTGATGGTGGTTGAGCACGATATGGGGTTTGTTGAGAGCATTGCTGATCACGTCACGGTATTGCACCAGGGGCGGGTATTGGCCGAGGGGAGCCTGCGCGATGTTCAGGCCAACGAGCAGGTGATTGAAGTGTATCTCGGACGCTAAGGAGTGCTGATGCTACAGGTAAATGAACTAAATCAATACTATGGCGGCAGCCATATCCTGCGCGGTGTGAGTTTTGAGGCGTGTATCGGTGAAGTAACATGTCTGCTGGGGCGTAATGGGGTTGGCAAAACAACACTGCTGAAGTGCCTGATGGGGCTGATTCCAACCCGCAGCGGCAGCGTTATCTGGCAGGGTAAAAACATGACTCACCGTAAGCCACATCAGCGGGTGCAGGCGGGGGTGGCGTATGTGCCGCAGGGCCGCGATATTTTTCCGCGCCTGACGGTGGAAGAGAATCTGTTGTTGGGACTCTCCCGGTTTTCAGCACAAGAGGCAAAACGTGTACCCGATGAAATTTATGCGTTGTTTCCGGTATTAAAGGAGATGAAATACCGGCGGGGCGGTGATTTATCGGGCGGGCAACAGCAACAGTTAGCTATTGGCCGGGCGCTGGCCAGTCGCCCGCAGTTGTTGATCCTCGATGAACCAACAGAGGGAATTCAGCCTTCGGTTATTAAGGAGATTGGCCTGGTTATCAGCCAACTGGCCCATCGTGGTGATATGGCTATATTGCTGGTGGAGCAGTTTTATGACTTTGCCGAACAGCTTGCGGACAAATACCTGTTAATGTCGCGGGGAAGTATTATTCAACGCGGAACAGGTGAAAACATGGCAGCAGAAGGTGTGCGTGGGTTGGTTGCCATCTGAATCAGGCGACAGTGCAGTTATGGCACTGTCGCCGTAATTTTCAGCAGACTGCCGGCTGGCTCCAGGGTTTGGCGCGCATGCCTTTTATCATTAACGCCCAGGCAAGGACAATCGCCACCATTAGCGCGACAAACAGCGACCAGGGGGGCAGTGTGGTCAGGATGACTCCGCTGACTAATGGGTTTACCGCCGCGCCAAGCCAGCCCAGTGACTGGGCGGAAAAGTAACTGGCTTTCATGCCTGCTGGCGCGATGTTGTCGATCAGCATGTATTCACCCGGCGCGTAGATGACCTCGCCAATGGTGAAAAAGGCGGCTGAAATCCCCCAGAACAACAGACTGTTGCCTGAGAAGGTAAAACCGACCAGACCGATAACAAAAAAAAGTGTACCCGCAGCCATCAGCGGGCGGATGTTTGCAGACGTCAGTCTGCGTCCGACAGCATATTGCAGCGATACCACAATTGCGGCGTTGACGGGCAGAACAACTGCCACCACTTTCTCAGCAAAATCGCCATCGGCAACCACCATCACGTACTGAGAAATACAGGATGCAAATGCACCACCGACAAAAGAAGCCAGAAAAGCAGACAACGTAAACCAGCATAATGCTTTATCGCGTAGCAGAACCGAGGGTGACCATACTGCCGCGTTCAAACCTTCGGATGGGATTGCAGAACGTTTTACCCATGTCTGGATAAATACCAGTGGGAAGGCTGAACATATGGCCGCCAACCAGAACGGTAGGTTAATGCTTTGCATGACCAGCAGCGTGCCCAACGGCGGGCCAACGGTCCAGCCGATGTTCAGCACGGTGTAGTTCAGTGAGAAAATCTTTGTTTTATTGGTGGCAGAGAGGTTGTCGGCAAACCAGGCTTTCAGCACGGTGGCAAACACGGAGTAGGCGCAGTTGATCAGCGCGAAGAGCAGAACCACTACCACAACGTTATGCACCAGAGGGATCGCGATAAAGCCGGATGCGAAACCCGCGATCGCCAGCAGCATAAAGCGTTTTTTTTCAAATTTATCGGCCAGAATACCGAATCCAAGGCTGAAAACGACGCCAATAGTCAGTGCTACCGTCATTGCATAACCGATCAGATCGACACCCAGACCATACTGACGACTGAGGTAAATCGTCATGAATGGCAGCGTGGCTCCGCGCCCAATGGTTAATAGTAATGATGACGCGAGTAATGCAAGGGTCGACCTTCTCAGCGAGATATTCATTTTTTTGCCCGACAGCGCATGTTGTTATGTTTTTTTTAGATATCAGAAACAAATAGCATGCTAAAAGTGTGATGTACACTCAATAAGTTGTCTGAAAATGCCCTGTGTGGCCTACCTGAATTAATGATCTGTTACGGTACAACGATTTCCGTTACCTTAACTTGTTTACAAAAATTTAATATTTGCAGGGGCGGTGGTATGTCGCGTAAAGATGGGTTGTTGGCGTTACTGGTTGTCGTGGTATGGGGGCTTAACTTTGTCGTCATCAAAGTGGGCTTGCACAATATGCCGCCGTTGATGCTGGCAGGCTTGCGCTTTTTACTGGTGGCGTTTCCCGCGATTTTTTTTGTTGCCCGCCCGAAGATCCCGCTCTCGCTGTTACTTGGCTATGGCCTGACCATCAGCTTCGGTCAGTTCGCTTTTCTGTTTAGCGCCATCAAGTTTGGGATGCCTGCTGGTCTGGCATCGCTGGTTTTACAGGCGCAAGCGTTTTTCACTATCGTGCTGGGGGCGTTCGCCTTTAGCGAGCGTTTGCAGGGGAAGCAACTGGTCGGTATCGCGCTGGCGGTGTTTGGTGTACTGGTATTGATTGAGGCGAGTCTCAATGGACAACATGTCGGTATGCTTGGCTTTATGCTGACGCTGGCGGCGGCACTGAGCTGGGCCTGCGGCAATATCTTTAATAAGAAAATTATGCAGCATACTTCGCGTCCAGCGGTCATGTCGCTGGTGGTGTGGAGCGCATTAATTCCTGTCGTTCCGTTTTTTCTGGCATCGGCATTGCTTGATGGCCCAACGCAAATCGTGCAGAGCCTTGTGGCGATCGATATGACTACCATCCTGTCACTGGTGTATCTGGCCTTTGTGGCGACCATTGTGGGCTATGGCATTTGGGGCTCACTGCTGGGGCGCTATGAAACCTGGCGTGTTGCGCCACTGTCGTTGCTGGTACCCGTGGTGGGGCTGGCCAGTGCCGCCGTGCTGCTGGATGAAACGTTAACCGGACTGCAACTGCTTGGTGCGTTGTTGATTATGGCGGGGTTGTATATCAACGTGTTCGGTTTTCGACTGCACAAGATTGCACAGGCGCGGGGCTAAAAAAAAGCCCCGCAGTGGCGGGGCTAAAAATTACAGGCTGTGCATATTGTAATAAGGCACGCCTAACTCATCGGATTTATCGCTGCCGGCACCCATATGATTAAAATCGAACGGTGACTGATCGTGCGCAGGGGGCATAATCATCGCGTCGCGATTATTTTGCGTTGTTGGCTGCGGGGTCTGTTCCGCCATGCTCTGGCCTGACACAACAAGCAGCAGGGCCAGCATCGCATAAGACAGAAGTTTCATGATTTCCTCGGTTACGTCGTTAACTGGCGATTAGCAATTACATTGATTGAGCGGTAGCAAATACCGGGACTCGCCATGCATATTCGTCATCCGATATTTATGCGGCGGTACATCAAAATAGTTCTTGAATGTCCGGGTCAGCGTTTGCTGAGACTCAAAACCGTAACGCTCCGCAAGATAGAGGATCGGTTCGTTACTCTCTTTCAATTTTTGCGCTATTTCAGTCATTTTACGGCTACGGATGTATTGACCTAATGAATGGCCGGTTTCTTTTTTGAACATCCGCTGCAGGTGCCATTTGGAGTAACCTGAACGCTCAGACACTTTTTCCAGCGAGAGTGGCGATTCAAGGTTATTTTCGATCCAGTCCAAAATGCTATGAATAGTGATTGTGTCAGTATTGCGTCTGGACATCGTCATACCTCTTTCTGTTTACGGCAGGATTCTCTTAAGCAAATGCTCAAGTGTTGCTACTTCTTCCGCCGTTAAGTTTTTTGTTAGTTCCTGGTGCAGGTCTTGCCCTACTAATTGATGACACTGCTCGCAAATTGCTGCGCCGTCTTCGGTGAGTTTCACCAGCACGCCGCGCTTGTCATGTGGATTCGGAAGCCTTTCTATCCAGCCTTTACAGGCCAGTCTGTCCAGCATCCGTGTCAGGGCGCCAAGATCGACAGACAGCACTTTTTTCAATTCGACAGGGGTAATGCACACCGCGCAACGGATGGAGCAGAGCACCTTAAACTGCGATGCCGTGATATCCAGCGGTGACAAATAGTCGTTTAATAAACGATCTTTTTTCTGATTAACCATGTAGATCAAACGACCCAGTGGGATGATTTCATTGAACAGATCACTGGTGCTTTTCACAATGGTTGCCCTGGCAAGTAGTTAGTCACGGCTGATATTATTGCTTAGGCAAATATAAGTCAAATGAATGAGTCTCCGCATGCCACGTTTTGCTAAATCATCAGGCCCGGCGAATGGCGCATCTATTTTTAACGTTTTGATAATTCTGGTTTATCCGCCAGGATGAAAAATGAATCCTTACATCGCTACAATGGCTTATCTCAGCGATTTCACCTTATACTTGCCGTTGACGATTAACGCACAGGAAAGATGACATTATGATGGACTTGTTTAAAGCGATAGGACTGGGGCTGGTAGTCCTGTTACCGTTAGCCAACCCGTTAACCACCGTGGCGTTGTTTCTCGGGTTAGCCGGCAACATGAACAGCGCAGAGCGTAACCGTCAGTCATTAATGGCGTCTGTTTACGTGTTTGCCATCATGATGGTCGCGTACTACGCCGGGCAACTGGTGATGAATACTTTCGGGATTTCGATTCCCGGATTGCGTATTGCGGGCGGGTTAATCGTTGCGTTTATCGGCTTTCGTATGCTGTTCCCTCAGCAGAAAGCGCATGAGTCTCCGGAAGCGAGAAGCAAATCCGAAGAGCTGGAAGACGAACCGACGGCCAATATTGCCTTTGTTCCGCTGGCAATGCCGAGTACTGCCGGCCCGGGGACGATTGCAATGATCATCAGTTCGGCCTCCACCGTGCGTCACGGCTCCGAATTCCCGGACTGGGTGATCATGGTTGCGCCACCCATTATTTTTGCCGTCGTCGGGATTATCTTGTGGGGATGTCTGCGCAGTTCCGGCGGAATTATGCGGCTGGTGGGGAAAGGGGGGATCGAAGCTATTTCCCGTCTGATGGGCTTCCTGCTGGTGTGTATGGGTGTGCAGTTTATTATTAACGGCGTGCTGGAAATCATCCAAACCTACCATTAAACAACGGGCCCGGTATGTCTACCGGGCCCGTTTCTTATTGCTGCTGTGGTTGCTCTTCCAGCGTTACCGGCCATTTGCGGAAGATAATCACTGACCAGATCAGCGCGGCAACGGCAGGGAGTGCGCCGACGTAACCAATCGTCGACATCGACCAGTGTAGGCTTACCTGATTTCCCACCAGCGCCCCCGCGCCAATACCAATATTAAAGATACCGGAGAACAGCGCCATTGCGACGTCAGTGGCATCCGGAGCCAGCGCCAGTACTTTCACCTGCATTCCCAGACCGATCACCATAATGGCAATGCCCCAGAAAATACTCAGGACCGCAAGGTGCATTTCGCTATCGGCAGCAGGCAGTAGCAGCACCAGGCACAGGGTCAACAGGGCGATCGCCGCGCTGATCAATACCGAGGCATACTGATTACCCAGCTTGCCAAAAATAACGCTGCCAATAATACCCGCTCCACCGAGGACCAGAAGCAGCACGGTGGCAAAGTTAGCGCTCAGCCCGGCGACCGTCTGGACAAACGGTTCGATATAGCTGTAAGCCGTGTAGTGTGCGGTCACCACTATCACCGTTAACAAATACAAACTCATCAGCGCAGGGCGACGGAACAACAGTGGCAGGCTTTTTAATGAGCCTGAATGCTCGCTTGGTAGTTTAGGCAACAGCTTAATCAGGCAAAGAAGCGTGATTAACGCCCCCATACCGATGACAAAGAAGGTGGTACGCCAGCCAAAATATTGCCCAACAATACGCCCGATAGGCAGGCCTAATACCATCGCCAGTGCGGTACCGGTGGCAATCAGGCTCAACGCCTGTGCGCGTTTCCCGGCAGGGGCCATGCGAATAGCCAGTGACGCGGTAATTGACCAGAAGATGGCATGGGCAAAGGCAATCCCAATGCGACTAATGACCAGTACAGTGAAGTTCCATGCAAGGAAAGAGAGAACGTGGCTGGCAATGAACACCACAAACAGGCAGATCAGAAGCTTACGTCGTTCCATTTGACTGGTGAGCAGCATAAATGGCAACGACATCAGGGCTACCACCCAGGCGTAGATCGTCAACATGATCCCAACCTGCGCGGTTTGCATATTAAAACTTTGTGCGATGTCGGACAGCAAACCGACCGGGACAAACTCAGTGGTATTGAAAATAAAACCGGCAATAGCAAGCGTAACTACCCGTAGCCACGCGATCTTGCGGGAAACAGTGTTTGTTGTCATATGTATAAATCGGGTTAGCTGCAAAAAGGAGAGGTGGCGATCTTAAAACGTTTACTGGTGAAAATACAATCATTTCGTGATTAAGATCACGCTGCTTTGCGGATGATAACGGGGTGTGTTACTAGAAAAGATAAAGCCGGTCAGTACGACTGACTGACCGGAGAATACCGTTACCAGAGCGAATTTAGTGCTGCTGCGCTTCTTTCATGCACAACGCTTCATGTTCGCTGTCGATGATTGGCTCAACTTTGCCCATCAAAAATAGATAGTTCAAAATCCCCAGAACCACCAGCGCGGCAGAGAACACCAGCGCCCAGGTAAAGGAGCCAGTCGCTGCAACAATGGCACCGGTAATAATTGGTCCTACCGCGCCCCCCATATTGGAGACAGTATTCTGTAACCCTGCAACAATCGATACGCTGTTTTTAGGCGCAACGTCACCCGGTAGTGCCCAGACCTGCGAGGCGGCAACCGTGGTGCCCGATTTCGCCACACACAGTAAAAACACGGTCATAAATACGGAATCAGTGAAAGGGGCAAAACCAATACATAAAGCCATTAACAGACCGATTGTCAGAAATAATTTTCTTGTGGCAGTCAGCGACAGGATCCGCTTATGTACCATACGGTCAGAGGCCCAGCCGGCAAAGACTTCTATCACCATTCCACATAATAATGGCAGGGCGGCAACCATCCCCATTTTGATAAAATCCATTCCTTTGTCTTTTACCAGATAAGTGGGCAGCCAGGTAATAAAGAAATAGGATGTATAGTTGATGGTAAAGAAACCGATACACATTGCCCAAATATTCCGGTAGCGCAACAGTTTATACCAACGCATCGGTAATACGGATTTGTCACCGTGTTTTTGCTTTTGCCCTTCGCGAATATGTTTAATTTCGCTTGCACTGATCCTTTTGTGGTCTTCCGGGTTTTCTGTATAAATAAAATACCAGGCAATGACCCAAAAAACGCCTACACCACCAATAATCAGAAATGTCATCCGCCAGTCAAACTGGTAGATCATCCAGACAATAAGCGGCATCGCGACGGCACCACCAAATTTAGAGGCACTGTCAAACAATCCTGAGACGGTGGCTCTTTCCCGATCCGGGAACCAACGCGCAGCGATCCCTGCATTGCTTGGATAGGCGGCGGCTTCACCGACGCCCAGAGCAAGTCTCAATGCGAGTAGAGATTTAAATCCAGTGGCTAACCCCATCATTGAGGTGGCGATTGACCACCACGCGACGGCAAAACCCAGACCTTTTTTCTGACCAAAACGGTCTGCAAACCAACCTGCTGGTATTTGCAGTAAAGAATATGACCAAAAGAACGCCGCCATAATAAACCCCATCATTTCAGGATCGAGTTTTAGCTCATCAATGAGGTGAGGTGCAGCAGCCGATAATACCGTCCGGTCAATATAGTTAATTGCAATAGCAAGCCACATTAATCCCGCAATCCACCAACGAATTCGGGATTTTTCTGCAAAATTATTCATATATCTGGCCCATGGTAGATGTTCATTTTTATTATTGTGGAAAGGGTAGGGTTATCTCCACAATGTTATAATCCGTTCATGATGTTTTTAGGCTTACGCTGATGAATGACATGTTCAATGATGTTATAAACGCATTGCTCGCCGATATTGCTGATCGCCCCCTCGGTATATCCTGCGATATGTGCAGTAGGTATGAAATTATCGAGCGCAAATAAGGGGTGTGAATTGCACGGTTCTTGTAGAAAGACATCGGCAGCAGCACCCTTAATGACACCCTGCGTCAGAGCCAGAAAGAGATCCTCTTCATTAACAACACCACCGCGTGAAACGTTAATGAGATAACTACTGCTTTTCATTTTTTTCATCTGTGCTAAATCAAAGAGATCTTTGGTTTCTGGCGTCAGCGGTGTGTGTAACGTGATGAAATCACTTTGTTCTGTTAGTTCATCGAGCGAAACGTATTCAATGTGATTATCTGCGGCGAACTGTGCATCCTGCCATGCGTCGTGAGCCAGTACGCGCATATTAAAGCCGCGGGCTCGCAGTGCAACCTGCTTACCGATGTTACCTAACCCAATAATGCCAATCGTTTTTCCATATACATCGGAGGCGAAGATTCGTGGCCAGTTTCCCGCTCGGGTTTGTTCAATCGCATAGGGGAGCTGACGTGCACAGTTAAGGATCAGGGAAAACGCAAAGTCTGCGACGGCATGCTTATTGGCATCCGGCACATTGGTAACAAAAATACCTTTTTCACGCGTAATATTGAGGTCGATATTATCGACACCCACGCCGTGTTTGCAGACGATTTTCAGATTCGGTGCCGCCGCGATTAGTTCGGCATTAACATCGGTAAAAGCGACGATCATTGCCACTGTCTGTTCCAGATGAGGTGCAAGCGCTTCTAAACCGGCATCTGCAGGTAGCATGATTAATTCAAGTCCTGCGTCGTTAAGCCGTTTGATCGGCTGCTGATCGTATTTGGCAAATGAAGGTGATGTACAGATGACGTTCATAACACAATCCTGTTAGTTAAGCGGCGTTGCCGCCGCTGTAAAAGTGTCTATCGCAAATAGTTATTGATAATTTGCTGAATCTGGCGTTCCTGATGTGTATCAAACGTGACAGCGTAACGACTTGCGCCAACATCATGGCCCATGATTTGTAATGCTTTTTTTACCGCAGCCGGAGAGAAGGCCACTTTATAGAGATCGGTGCGCAGACCCGTGACGCTCTCCTGAGCCTGATGCGACCCGGCAACGTCACCGGCGTTAAAGCGAGACCAGATTGCGTTGATTTCTTGTGGTGCGACGTTAGCCAGCCCCGAAATACAGGCGGAACAGCCATCAACAAACCCCTGGTGAATGAGCGAATCTGGTCCGTTCAGCACATCAAATCCCTCGATATCTTTTACTGCATCCAGGAATCTGCTAAGACTTTCATAACTGCCGGCACTGTCTTTGATCCCGATAATGTTCGGGTGTGCCGCCAGCACTCTGGCTGTTTCAGGCTCAATGGTGTTTCCCGTCCGCGCCGGAATGTTATAGAGAAATACCGGGACGGAGAGCGCATCGGCAATCGCGGTGTAATGGGCAATAAGTTCAGCCTGTTTTAGAGGAACAAAGTACGGGGTAATGACCGACACCGCATCGACACCCAGCTTTTCTATCTGTTTGCCCAGGCGGATGGTTTCACGGGTAGATATTTCGCCAATGTGTGCTACTACATGTGCCTGACCCGCCACTTCCTCTACACAGGTCCGCGTGACGGCGATTTTTTCATCTTCGTTAAGTACAAAGAATTCGCCGTTGGTCCCGCCGCAGAAAATACCGTTTCCGGCGTTTAACTGGCGGTTTACCTGGTTTCTCAGTTCTTTAAGGTTAAGCCCGCCGTCGTGGTCGAACGGGGTAACGATTGCCGTCAGTACTCCTCGGATTTTGCTACTCATTATTCACTCCTTTGTCATCAGTTCTGGAAACAGAGTTTGATAAATGGCCTGAATATCGTTATGGCTCACCTTGCAGGGAGCATTATTCATCAGGCGCTTTACGTTCAGTGCGGCATCGGCCAGTGCGGGAATATCAGTAGACGGTACACCAAGCGTTGCCAGGTTATCGGGCAGGTTCAGGCGTTTCACCAGTGTGGAAAAGTACTCCACCAGGGCGCAGGATTTTTCTTCGGCACTGAGTGTGAGGTCAGCGTCAGGCAGCAGATCCCATACCAGGGCAAACTTGTCGACCACAAAAGGGCGAATCACTTGCATGCAGGGTGCTAACAGAATGGCGTTAGCGACGCCATGTGGGAGATGGTATCGACCGCCAAGCGGGTAAGAGAGCGCGTGAACTAGGTGAGTACCGGCATGATTAATCGCCACACCGCCGTAATACGATGCCCACAGCATCTCCAGTTTGGCCAGCAGGTTTTCCGGCTCATTGACGGAGGTTTCGATATGGTTGAGTAGCTTACGCAGGCCAATTAGCGCCGCGTTATCGCTTACGGGATTGGCGACAGTAGCGGTAAAGCATTCAATCAGATGACATAACGCGTCAATTCCAGTGGACGAGGCAATATGCGCCGGCATGCTGGTGGTGAGCTCTGGCAAAAGGGCCACGAAATCCGGTAACAGCACGGGAGAGATGATACCGACCTTAGTGTTTTGTTCCGGGATAGCCAGAATGGCATTCGGGGTTGCTTCAGACCCCGTACCTGCCGTGGCGGGGATCAGCACAGAAGCAACGCGTTGCAGCGGTTTTTCTCCCGCCAGCATGGCGTCAAGTGTCGGAGATTCAGGATGGCATAAGACGGAGAACAGTTTCGCCACATCCAGTACGCTGCCTCCGCCGATACCGATAACCATTTCTACGTTGAGATCTTGTACGTTTTTTAATAGCGCGCTGACATCGTGATGCCCGGGTTCTGCAGGCACATTGTCAATCAGAGCCACATGACGTCCATCGTTGGCCAGTAAGTTACGGATCTGTATTACCGCGTCCAGCCCGACAATATTGCTATCCGTCACCAGTAACAGCTGGCGTTTCCCCGCCAGTAACGGCTCCAGTGCGGGGATGGCATTCGAACCGCTAATCACGGTGCTATTGATTGTTGCCACAACATTCTCCTGTTGTTCGAGTGATTGAATTCGCTCACTGAGATTCAGGAACGATTGCATCATGGGCTAAATTTATAATTTATCTCGGAACCGAATAACTTGAGCTTGCTCACATTTAATCAAATGTGATTGAATATAATCATTATCAACATACAACAACCCGGAGCATGGATGAGTAGACAGGTAGCAAGGCCGAAGGTACTGGTGATTGCCGACGACTTTACTGGTGGTAATGATGCGGGGGTAAGTCTGGCGCTGACGGGTATGACGGTGAATGTCGCTTTCACATTGCCCAGTGCCGATGATGCAGATGTGCTGGTCATCAACACGGATAGTCGTGCGCTGGAAGCAGAGCAGGCCGCCGCCAGAGTAAGTGAGCTGGCTCTTGCCAGTCAGGCAGGCCCTCAGACGCAGTGGCTTAAGAAAATGGATTCAACTTTGCGCGGAAACCCAGGGGCCGAACTGGACGCGTTAATGCGGATTACAGGTAAAAAGCGGGCCATCGTGGCGCTGGCTTGTCCCTCAGCCGGGCGTACCACTGAGCAGGGGCAGTGCCTCGTTAACGGTATTCCCGTAACGCAGACTGAATTTGCCAGCGATCCGAAAACGCCGGTTATTAGCGCCGATATCTGTGAGGTGTTACAGGCGCAAACAGTCATTGCGTGTCGGGCAATGTCTCTGAGCGACTATCTGCAGCACCTCAGAGAGCCTGTTGCGAAAACGCCACAAATCTGGGTGGTGGATGCCCGCACGCAGACCGATCTTGATGTTATTGCTTCGGAAGCGCTGATGCAGGAGGAATCGCCGCTGCTGGTAGGGTCTGCCGGGATCTGTGACGCGCTGGCCCGCCATGTCCGGACACCGTCCTCCCAGTGTTTACTGGCGGTAGTGGGTTCAATGAGTGAAATCGCTCAACAACAGATTGCTGCAGTGTGTCAGGACCCGCGGGTGGAGACTGTATTCATTGATATCGAAAATATCTTCAGTGGTAACCGGACAGAGTATGTGCAGCGTATCGTCAGGGTTCTCATCTCAGGTAAACACTGCATCGTTCACACCTGCCCGGACATCGAAGCACGCCATCATATTGCAAAGCTGTGTGCATACCTGCAGATGAGCCGCGCGCAGCTCGGTGAAACAATCTGCCAGTTTCTTGGACAGCTTACCCGCCAGGTGCTGCACGAAGCCTCACCTGGGGCGCTGTATCTTTCCGGCGGTGATGTCGCGATGGCGATCGCGGATGCGCTGGAGGCAACAGGATTTCGTATTACCGACCGTGTGGCCCAGTGTGTGCCGTACGGCCATCTTGCCGGTAGCTACTGGCGACGCCCGGTTATGACAAAAGCAGGGGGATTCGGTGATGAAACCACTCTGCGTCAGGTTTTGAATTATATCGAGGAGAAAATGAGTGAATAACACGATTGCGGTAACCATGGGCGACCCGGCAGGTATTGGACCGGAGATCATTATTAAATCGTTGGTGGAGGGAGAGTTGTCTGGCGCGCCGGTCGTGGTTGTGGGTTGTGCACAAACGCTGAGGCGCATCCAGGCATTAAATGTCACGCCGCCTGTGGACTTTAGGGTGATCGATAACGTAACCCAGGCACAATTCGCCCCCGGTGTTATCAATGTAATTGATGAACCCCTTGCCGATCCTGCTGCGCTTGAACCGGGCGTGGTCCAGGCACAGGCTGGCGATCTGGCATACCGCTGTATTAAGCGTGCCACCGCGCTGGCGCTCAGCGGGGAAGTGAAAGCCATTGCCACGGCGCCGCTGAATAAAGAAGCACTGCACATGGCAGGACATCATTATCCCGGCCATACCGAATTACTGGCGCAACTGACTAACAGCAAAGACTACGCAATGGTGCTGTATACCGAACAGCTTAAAGTGATTCATGTCACCACGCATATTGCACTGCGTAAATTCCTTGATACGCTCAGTGAACAGCGTGTGAAAACAGTCATTCGGGTCGCGGATGATTTCCTGCGTCGTGTCGGGTTTGATAATCCACGTATTGCGGTAGCAGGCGTTAATCCCCATGCCGGGGAAAACGGTCTGTTTGGTGATGAAGAGATGACCATAGTCGGCCCTGCGGTACAGGCTATGCGGGAGCAGGGGCTGAATGTCACCGGGCCTTGCCCACCGGACACTGTCTTTATGCAGTGCCACGAAGGTATGTATGACATGGTGGTGGCGATGTATCACGATCAGGGCCATATTCCGCTAAAATTGCTGGGATTCTATGATGGGGTGAATATCACCGCCGGATTGCCATTTATTCGCACTTCTGCAGACCACGGCACGGCGTTTGATATTGCCTGGACAGGTAAAGCCAAGTCTGAGAGCATGGCCGTGTCCATCCAGTTAGCAATGCAAATTACGCGGGATTAAAATGAAGGGATATAATCGGTTAGAACAGATTATGGATTATCTGAAAGGGCATAATCTGGCAACGGTTGAACAGCTTGTTGCTGTGACTCAGGCCTCGCCGGCGACCATTCGTCGCGACCTGATTAAACTCGATCAGGAAGGTGTTATCAGCCGAACTCACGGCGGCGTGACGCTTAACCGGTTTATCCCTTCGCAACCGACCACTCATGAGAAAATGCAGCGTAGCCTGATGGAAAAACAGGCTATTGCCAGCGCGGCGGCAAGCCTGGTGAAAGCCGGGGACGCCATTGTCCTGGATGCGGGAACGACGATGATTGAACTGGCGCGCCAGCTTACCCATCTGCCGTTGCGCGTCATCACCAGCGATCTGCACATTGCGCTATTTCTTTCTGAGTTCAAACAAATTGAAGTGACGATCATTGGCGGGCGCATTGATGACTCCAGCCAGTCCTGTATCGGCGAGCACGGGCGTAAACTGCTGCAAAACGTGTGGCCGGATATCGCGTTTCTAAGCTGTAACGGCTGGGACCTGGCCCGCGGGATCACCGCACCGACGGAAGAAAAGGCCGGTCTGAAGCGTGACCTGGTTGCAAACGCCAAACGTCGCGTCCTGCTGGCAGATAGTTCAAAATATGGTGCATGGTCACTTTTCAACGTCACACATCTGGATGCGTTGACGGATATCGTGACCGATGCCCGACTCAATGAAGAGGTACGGCAGCAGCTTGAACAACTGCCTTGCCATCTGACGTTCGCCAGTTAATCCGCATTCTGCGACAGCTGAGGTTCCAGTACCTCAATAAATGCTTCCAGCTGTCGCGTCATCGCCCCCCGACGCCAGACCAGCCACGTATTTAACCAACGCCAGTTTTCGCTCAGCGGCCAGGCATTGACCTGATGGTGGCCCGGCATGCTTTCCAGCATAGAGCGCGGAATCAGTGCGATTCCCGCCCCCGCAATCACACAGGCCAGCATGCCGTGGTAGGACTCCATCTCATGGATTGTGCCCGGCATCGCACGATCGGCGTGAAACCAGCTTTCAAAATGGCGGCGATATGAACAGTTGGCGCGAAAGGCATAGATATTGTAACCATTCACATCGCTGGCCCGTTTTATAGGCGGGTGCCCGTGTGGGGTGACAATCATCATCTCTTCACGGTACACCGGCATTCCTTCAAGACCTGGATGGGTTATAGGGCCATCGGCAAAAGCGGCGTTCAGCGTACCGTCCAGCACACCGTCCAGCATGGTACCTGACGGCCCTGTTGCCAGGGCAAACTGGATTTTAGGGTAGCGCTGATTATATTCGGCAAGTGTGGCCGGAATACGTACGGCGGCTGTACTTTCCAGCGACCCCAGAGAGAATAATCCCTGTGGTTCATCTCCTGCGACCACCATCCGCGCTTCTTCTACCAGCGCCAGGATCCGCTGGCTGTAACGTAAAAAATTGTGCCCGGAGGGAGAAAGCCGCAGACGTTGATTTTCACGAATAAAAAGATCGACGCCAAGGTCCGCTTCAAGCTGGCGAATACGCGTGGTGAGGTTGGACGGCACGCGATGCACCTTCGCCGCTGCCTGCGTGATACTGCCGGTCTCTGCGACGGCATTGAACATTTCCAGTTGCGTCAGGTCCATAATTTTCTCTATTCGTGAATGGTATGGTTAATATTATTCATTTTTCAGGAAGAGTAAACCTGCGCATGATATAACCATACCTTGCGAGAAAGAGAGGCACTTATGACCATCACAGCAGCAACACATGCTATTTCCGTTGACCCGACCTGTGGCGAAATGCTGACGGCAATGCCGTGGGCCAGCGCCGATGAGATTACCCACGCGCTGAATCTGGCGGCGACGGGATTCAATGAATGGAAACACACGACCGTCGTCCATCGCGCACAGATGTTGCGTCGGGTCGGACAGGCGCTGCGTGGCCGCGCCGAAGAGATGGCGCAGTGTATCTCGCGTGAAATGGGTAAGCCTGTAAGGCAGGCTCGTGCGGAAGTGGCAAAGTCTGCGGCATTATGTGACTGGTACGCTGAACATGGGCCAGCGATGCTCAGTACCGAGGCAACGCAGGTTGAGAATAACCAGGCCGTGATTGAGTACCGTCCCCTGGGGACTATTCTGGCGATCATGCCGTGGAACTTTCCGCTCTGGCAGGTTATGCGCGGCGCGGTACCGATTTTGCTGGCCGGAAATGGCTATCTGTTAAAGCATGCACCGAATGTGACCGGTTGTGCCGCGATTATCGCCCAGGTGTTTAGCGATGCGGAAATACCGGCTGGGGTATATGGCTGGGTTAATGCCGATAACGCCGGGGTTAGCCAGATGATTAATGACCCGCGTATCGCCGCGATAACCGTGACGGGCAGCGTGCGGGCAGGGGCTGCGATTGGCGCTCAGGCCGCTGCTGCACTGAAGAAATGCGTGCTTGAGTTAGGAGGTTCCGATCCGTTTATCGTGCTTAATGATGCAGACCTTGATTTAGCCGTCAAAGCAGCAGTGGCAGGGCGGTATCAGAATACCGGGCAGGTTTGTGCCGCAGCGAAGCGCTTTATTATTGAAGAGGGTATTGCCGCAGAATTCACCCAACGTTTTGTGGCGGCAGCCAGCGCACTGAAAATGGGCGATCCGCTAAATGAAGAGAACGATCTCGGCCCAATGGCACGTTTTGATCTGCGGGATGAACTGCATCAGCAGGTTGAAGCCTCACTGGCGCAAGGGGCGCGCTTACTTCTCGGCGGGGAAAAGATCGCCGGTCAGGGTAATTACTATGCCGTGACGGTGCTGGGTGATGTTACGCCGGAAATGACGGCATTTCGTCAGGAGTTGTTTGGCCCGGTTGCGGCGATTACCGTCGCGAAGGATGCTGAGCACGCATTAGCACTGGCTAATGACAGCGAGTTCGGCTTGTCGGCCACGTTGTTTACCGCGGATGAGGCACTGGCACAAACTATGGCGGCCCGTCTGGAGTGTGGTGGCGTGTTTATTAATGGTTACAGTGCCAGTGATGCTCGTGTTGCTTTTGGCGGCGTGAAGAAAAGCGGTTTTGGCCGTGAACTTTCTCACTTTGGCCTGCATGAGTTTTGCAATGTGCAAACCGTCTGGAAAAACCGTCTCTGATAGCCAGGGTGCCTCAGCAGGGGCATCCGTCTTATTTCTGCCATAAATTTGTCATTTACTCTGCGTAAACTCGAGTCTAACGCTTTGATACAGAAGAGTAATATGAACATAACGCAAATTTTTCGTCGCCTGATCCCCCGTCAGTTTGGTCTGTTAACCGGTATTATTTGTATTATTGCGCTGTTCTCTGTTTTGCAGATTGCATCCTCGCTTATGCTCTCAACCTCTGTCAGGGACGCGCAGATAAATGAACAGCATAACCAGCAGGTGCTCTTGCAACAGTCGAAGATCGATCAAGCAAGGGTGGCGTTGTTATCGGCCAGCGACTTACTTAATCGTGCCGGCGTTTACTTTATGCAGGATGCGGCTACCGGCTCGGAAGGGAGCTGGCATCCGTTAATGGAAGAGGCTCAGCATGCGTTAACGCAGTCAAAAACGGCGTGGGATGCCTGGCTTGCAATGGGTCCGCATCAGGCTGCCGACTTGATGGAGAGCTATCAGCGTTTTTATAGCGGTATTCAGGAGCAGGCAGATGGATTAATGCAATCCAATAGTATTGATGCATTTTTTGCCGTACCTGTGCAGGCGTTTCAGACAGACTTTAATGAAAATTATGCACGCTTTCAGCAAGACAGTGGCCAGCAAGCGGAAAAAGGGCGAGAGCAGCTGTTGACCAGTCTTGAACGTTTACAGCAGCTCTTTTTATTTATTCCTCTTGTGCTGGTGGCGATTGCGGTACTGGTCTGGCGCAGTATGTCCCGCTGGGTCATCGCGCCACTGAGACGGCTGATCGATCATATTGATGTGTTAGCGGCTGGCGATCTTTCCCGTCCGGCACCCCAGGTGAGCCAGTTTAATCGTGAAGTGACACAACTGAGCTCACGTATTGACGCGATGCAGCAGGGGCTACGTATGCTGGTGCAGCAGGTGAATGACGCGACTACCTCAATGGTGGGGAATATCACTCAGCTTACACAAAGCAATAAACAGTTGTATCAGCAATCCGCGAAACAGAGCGATGAGCTAAATACGGTGACATCACATATTTCGTTTCTGGAAACACATGTTGAGGATAACAGTGGGTTTGCTCAACTGGCGAATCAACGCGCCGTTCAGGCGCGGGATATTGCTGCGGGTGGCGACCGGATGATGGCAACGGTAAATGCGTCGATGCAGGCGATTGTTGCCCGTTCATCAGAGATGCGCGGGATCATCTCACTGATTGACAGCATCGCGTTTCAGACCAATATTCTGGCGTTAAATGCGGCGATTGAAGCTGCGCATGCTGGTGAGCAAGGGCGTGGATTTGCGGTTGTTGCAAAAGAAGTGGGATTGTTGGCGAGAAAAAGCAGTCAGTCCACGCAGAATATTCAGGCGCTGATTCATCATTCCTTAGCGGGTATAGATGAGGGCTTTCATGCGGTGAACGGACTCGATGACAACCTACAACAGGTTATATCGCTGGTGGAAAATCTTGGTGCCTTATTGAATGACATTTCTGCTGCGACGATGAATCAAGGAACGCGTATTCACGCGTTGACCAGTCAGCTTCAGGCTCTGAATAACGAAGCCCGACAGACCAGCGATCTGGTGAACGCCGCATCTGATTCCTCCCTACAGTTACATCATGAATCTCATCAGCTTATGCAGGCCGTTGCCAGATTCCGTCTTCCGGCCTGACGCTGTGTATTCAGCTCTGTTATACTCGCAGGCCTTTCATACCTGCGAGCAAGGAGCATGTTGTGGCCAGGGCCATGGACAATTCAATTTTAGAGACCATTGTGCAGCAGGTTCGTCCGCTGATTGGTCAGGGAAAAGTCGCCGATTATATTCCTGCATTAGCCTCCGTCGATGGGTCAAAACTGGGTATTGCCATTTGCACCGTTGATGGTCAGCACTATCAGGCGGGGGATGCGCAAGAACGTTTTTCTATTCAGTCGATTTCAAAGGTACTTAGCCTGGTTGTCGCAATGCGTCATTACCAGGAAGACGAGATCTGGCAACGTGTTGGCAAAGATCCTTCCGGTCATCCGTTTAACTCGCTGGTGCAGCTGGAAATGGAGCAGGGTATACCGCGTAATCCCTTCATCAATGCCGGGGCATTGGTGGTTTGCGATATGTTGCAAGGTCGGCTGAGTGCACCACGGCAACGAATGCTGGAAGTGGTACGTGCATTAAGCGGCGTTTCTGATATCGCTTATGATACGACGGTTGCTCGCTCTGAGTTTGAGCATTCCGCCCGCAACGCGGCAATTGCCTGGCTGATGAAGTCCTTTGGCAATTTTCATCACGATGTGACGACCGTTCTGCAAAATTACTTTCACTACTGCGCGCTGAAAATGAGCTGCGTGGAACTGGCGCGAACCTTCGTGTTTCTGGCGAATCAAGGGAACGCTTTCCACCTCACCGAGCCAGTGGTTTCGCCGATGCAGGCGCGGCAGATTAACGCGCTAATGGCGACCAGCGGTATGTATCAAAATGCCGGGGAGTTTGCCTGGCGGGTAGGTCTGCCGGCGAAATCGGGTGTCGGTGGTGGCATTGTGGCGATCGTGCCGCATGAGATGGCGATTGCGGTCTGGAGTCCGGAGCTGGATCCCGCAGGGAACTCGCTGGCGGGTATTGCGGTACTGGAACAATTAACTCAACAGTTAGGGCGCTCGGTTTACTGATGAACACGCTCGACCCGCTTTTTGCCCGACTGGCGAAATCGACTTTTCGATCGCGGTTTCGTCTCGGTCAGAAAGAAAGACAATATTGTCTGGAAAAAGGTGCGCCGGTCATTGAACAACACGCGGCCGATTTTATTGCTAAGCGATTGGCACCCGCGTTTCCGGCCAATGACGGAAAGCAAACGCCGATGCGTGGACATCCGGTGTTTATCGCTCAACATGCCACGGCGACGTGCTGTAGGGGATGTCTGGCCAAATGGCATGATATACCTCAGGGGCAACCGTTGAGCGAGCAACAGCAACGTTACGTTGTCACTGTTATCTACCACTGGTTAGTGCTGCAAATGAATAAGCCATAGATAACATAATCCTATGATTCGACTCCTTGTGTTATGTAATTGTTAATTGCAGTATGAAGGGGTCAATCTAAGGAGACCAAATGGCTACCAACACTCCCTGCTTTATACTGAGCGCGGAACAGATCCTGTCGAGAATCGACGAGCTTAGTGATGTCCTTGAACAGTGCGTGAACGATGGCGCATCTGTCAGTTTTATGCTTCCTTTTAACCGCGATAAGTCACGGCCTTTCTGGACGCGTGTTGCGCAAAGTGTCTCTTGTGGAGAACGCATTGTTCTGGGGGCTGAAAATGCGCAAGGGACGCTCATTGGGACCGTTCAGCTCATTATCGATCAACCCGAAAACCAGCCTCATCGTGCAGACGTTGCCAAACTCCTGGTTCATACCTCTGCACGACGGTGTGGGATCGCCAGGGAATTGATGAATACACTGGAAATTTGCGCACGTCATGAAGGGAAAACCCTCCTGGTTCTTGATACGTCTACAGGCAGCGCCGCCGAGTTGTTCTACCACAATTGTGGATGGCAAAAAGCAGGGGTCATCCCTGGCTATGCAAAAATGCCCGATGGAACACTGGCCGGGACCACACTTTTTTATAAAACACTCTAATTTGTCACCGGGGATTGATCAAAACAGGGTTTCATTGTATTAAAGTTTGCTAACCTATTGGACCAATTCAATCAGGTTGTATGACTAATCAAAAAGGGAACCCATTGTGCAAACACTAAATCGTCGCGATTTTCCCGGTGCTCACTATCCTGAACGCATTATTCAGTTTGGTGAAGGAAACTTCCTGCGCGCCTTTGTTGACTGGCAAGTTGATCTGCTGAATGAACATACCGATCTGAACGCTGGTGTGGTCATTGTTCGTCCTATCGAAAGTACCTTCCCGCCGTCACTGAGTACCCAGGATGGTCTCTATACCACCATCATTCGTGGTTTGAATGAAAAGGGCGAGGCCGTCAGCGATGCCCGTTTAATTCGTTCGGTTAACCGCGAAATCAGCGTCTATAGCGAATACGATGAGTTCCTGAAGCTGGCGCATAATCCTGAAATGCGTTTTGTTTTTTCTAACACCACGGAAGCGGGTATCAGCTACCACGCAGGTGATAAGTTTGATGATGCGCCAGCGGTGAGTTATCCGGCTAAACTGACCCGACTGCTGTTCGAACGCTATAGCCATTTCAATGGTGCGCTTGATAAAGGCTGGATTATCATTCCTTGCGAGCTGATTGATTACAATGGTGAAGCGCTACATGAACTGGTTCTGCGTTATGCTCAGGAGTGGGCATTGCCGGAAGCATTTGTACAGTGGCTGGACAAGGCAAACGCATTTTGCTCTACGCTGGTGGACCGTATTGTTACCGGCTACCCACGTGATGAAGTTGCGAAGCTTGAAGCTGAACTGGGTTATCATGATGCGTTTCTTGATACCGCAGAACACTTCTATCTGTTTGTTATTCAGGGGCCAAAATCATTAGCCACCGAACTTCGTCTCGATAAATACCCGCTGAACGTTCTGATTGTTGATGACATCAAGCCGTATAAAGAGCGTAAAGTCGCCATTCTCAACGGTGCGCACACTGCTCTGGTACCGGTCGCCTGGCAGGCAGGGCTTGATACCGTGGGTGAAGCAATGAATGATGCTGAAATTCGCGCCTTCGTTGAGAAAGCTATCTATGACGAGATTATTCCGGTGCTGGATCTGCCGCGCGATGAATTGGCTTCATTTGCCAGTGCGGTAACCGGCCGATTCTGCAACCCGTACATTAAGCATCAACTATTGTCGATTGCGCTTAATGGCATGACCAAATTCCGCACCCGTATTCTGCCGCAGCTGTTGGCAGGGCAGAAGGCCAGCGGCCAACTGCCGCCGCGTCTGACATTCGCCCTGGCAGCCTTGATTGCCTTCTACCGCGGTGAGCGTAACGGTGAATCTTATCCAGTTCAGGATGATGCACACTGGATGGAGCGTTTCCAGGTGTTGTGGGCTCAGCATCGTGACCGCCAGATTACGACCGAAGCGCTGGTCAACGCGGTATTGGCCGTAAAAGAGCACTGGGAACAGGATCTGACACAGGTTTCCGGCCTGGTAGAACAGGTTTCTGCTGATCTGGATTCTATCCTGGCAAAAGGCATGCGCGAAGCTGTTAAGCCACTGTGCTAATACATTAACCCGGCTCAGGCCGGGTTTTTTATCGATCTTACTTAGTTACAACATACAATGTGCTATTTTAAAATACTGCACATCTGTAGCTTCAGTGCAGAGTAGGGTCAGCAGGAAAAGATGTTTAGATAGTGTTATCTATAAACTTGCAACATTGATCGCGATCACGTTTAATGTCCCGGCTTTCACATTTTCCGAAGATAACCATGATCGTTCGCCCCCAACAACACTGGCTACGCCTGATATTCGTCTGGCATGGCTCGGTATTATCCAAAATCTTTTCACGCTTGCTGCTGAATTTCCTGCTCTCCATTGCCGTTATCATCATGCTGCCATGGTATACGATGCTGGGTATCAAATTTACCCTGGCACCGTTCAGCATTCTCGGTGTCGCAATTGCAATCTTCTTAGGCTTTCGTAACAACGCCTGTTATTCACGCTATGTTGAAGCCCGACATTTGTGGGGGCAGTTGATGATTGCTTCCCGTTCACTTCTGCGCGAGGTGAAAACGACCTTACCAGATGATGCCGAACTGGGGCAGTTCGTTCGTTTGCAAATCGCATTTGCCCATTGCCTGCGTATGACGTTACGTCGACAACCGCAAGCGGAACCCCTGGCGAAATACCTCAGCGAGAGCGATTTACAGACCGTTTTTGCGTCTCAATCACCGGCCAACCGCATTCTGCTGCTGATGGGGGAGTGGCTGGCCGTTCGCAGACGAAATGGACAGCTATCTGATATATTATTTCACAGTTTAAACAACAGGTTAAATGATATGTCGGCTGTGCTGGCAGGTTGTGAGCGTATCGCGAACACGCCCGTTCCGTTTGCTTACACCTTAATCCTTCATCGCACGGTATATCTGTTTTGTATTATGTTGCCGTTCGCGTTAGTGGTGGATTTACACTATATGACACCATTCATCTCGGTGCTTATTTCCTATACCTTTATCTCGCTCGATACGCTAGCCGAAGAGCTCGAAGATCCGTTTGGTACAGAGAATAATGATCTGCCACTCGATGCGATTTGTAATGCAATTGAAATCGATTTGCTGCAGATGAATGATGAAACCGTTGTACCAGCGAAACATATGCCAGATAAGCATTACCAGCTAACATAACATCCGGTAGAGCTGGTCGCACGACCAGCCCTCATTGTTTCACGGAAGGAACAGGTGAGACTTGATGCGCCGGGCAGTGCTGCTTTAGCCGAATTCTCTTTGCCACCACGCAGGCTGCATATCGGTAAATGAATGAAACTCGGGGGCCAGATCTTCATCATTGGGATCATCAAAAACGCCTGCTAATAGCGCAATTACCGGAGCGTCATCAATGGCACCAACTGAACTTCCACATTGAGGGCAAAAAGCACGACTGGAGGTTTCTGAAGAACGCCAGGTCGTCGGTTTACCCGCTTTTCCCGTCCATTTTACATTTTCAGCATTAAATTCAATCCAGACGACAGTTGGTGCACCGGTATGCTTGCGGCAAATATCACACGAGCAGGTATGCGAATTATTAGGGCTCGTCGCGGTAAAGCGAATAGAGCCACACAGACAACCGCCAATGTAGACTTTAGACATGACAACCCCCGTCAGTTAACGTTCTCAGACACTAGCAGATGACTGGCTTCATCACTAGATCCTCATCGTAAAAAGGCGAGGGCGCGCATGGGGAATTCACAATAATTATCAGCCCCTGGTATAAAAAGGCTGATAATTGACGGTCAGTGATTAAGAATTGTGTTTAGCAACGATAAACAACCGCGGAAACGCCAGCAGTATTTTCCCATTCTCTTGCAGCGGATATTGCTCCTGCAGCAATGCATGGTAGCGCGCCAGATAGCGATGCTGTTCGCTTTCACTCAGGTCCTGCAACCATGGACGTAACCCTGTAGAACTCACCCAGTCGATAATTGCCTGGTGTGATTCCATAATGTGATAGTAGGTTGTACGCCAGATATCAACATCGCAGCCCATATCAGTCAAAATATCATAATACGCATGCACTCCGGGAAGAGGTGCGCGGCCGCGATCGGGGTAACCCAGTTCATAGGCGACCTCACGCATCAGAACATGCGTTGGCTCCAGCCAGTTATCCGGCATTTGTACGGCCAGTACGCCATCTTTGCCCAGCAGAGAGACCAGGTGGGGAAACAGCTGATAGTGATCGGGAACCCATTGTAAAGATGCGTTTGCATACAGCAGATCGACAGGCTCTTCTGCCTGAAATGCGCTAATATCCGCTTCTATAAAATGACAGCCAGGCAACGCGTTACGCGCTTCGCTCAGCATTGCCGGAGACGAATCCACGCCTGTTATTTTTGCTGATGGCCAACGTTGATGTAGCAATGCGGTGCTGTTACCCGGGCCGCAGCCGAGGTCGACGACTGAGCGGACATTCTCCAGCGCGACTCTGCTGAGCAATTCAGCTGCAGGTCTTGAACGTTCGGTCTCATATTGGAGATAAAGCGAAGGGTTCCAGTCAGCCATGTTTCTGTATCCTGTATGCGATGAAATAGTAGGATTCTGAGCCAGAAATTTCCATCACGCCCTCAGAATCAATGATTTTTGTTCCTTCCCAGCATAGTAAGTGTAGCTTTAAAGGGTAAAAATAGGACAAATCGCATTACAAAAGATAATAATTCATAATCTTTCTTATACTTCTTTTGCTTTCTCTTCAGGATCGCGATCTCTCGTTGGGCATTCAAAAAACTCCTGACATAATATTCACCATCATTATGGTTGTCAATGAAGTCATCACCGTAGTTGCTCTCATAGAGGCTTATGCAGTATTTTATTTTTGTCTTAATAGACTCAATATCATCAAACTGAATCCAATATTCAGATAATAAGTATGCTATCAATTTTTCCTGGAAAGCAGACATGGTACTGTGTTTATCATTCAAAAATATGGCATCGAAATCTTCTAAGACTTCAATTTTATGTGTAGCTTCGTACCATTCGCTCCGACCAAAGCAATAAACTGGTTTGCCTAAAATCAAGGCTTCAATGCTTGTGCCAGAATTACATGCGATAACGGCAGAGCTCCCTTCAATTAATTCGTGGATATTTGCATCAACAGACATAACATTCTCGTTGCTTGCTAATAGATACGCAATCTTGGCATCAATACCTCTGGATTTACACATCGGGTGGCGTTTGATTACCAACGTTCGATTTGTCTTTTTAGCCAATGCCGCAACATAGTCTAATGCATCCATGGCGCTGATGTTCTCATGATCGGTAACCGAATCAGAGTTGACCTGCATGGGGAAAAACAGGTAATCCGAGGGGAGAACAACGTGGTTCTGCGGCTGTTGATGCTTGGAGAGTTTTGTCTCCCTAAAAAAATCCCGTTTCTCACCAATGATATTTTTGGCACTATCACTGTCTATTTTATTTATTTTATCGACATATGAGCTAAAATTGACGCAAATATCTGCCCAACCCGAATATCCATTTTTATCTACAGAGTACAGTCCATATATAGGCGATTCTTTTATCGAGAAAACATTTTTGTCATTATTATATGAATGAAAAGAGAATGTAATGGAATTTTTAATTGCTAGTCTTTTAAGACCATAACAAGGGAAATTAGCTGGGTTCAGTATTACTTGTAATTGTTCATCATGGAGACAAGATATAAAGTTACCAATAAATTGTCGATGAATGCCTTCACTCTTACCTAGCCATTGTGGTAAGTCAAAGTAAAAACGGTTTAAATCATTCATCATAACTCCAGGTGATTAATGTAAATAAAACTATGGGTTAGATTAAGTTTTATTTGTCAGTCGGCTGTCCGCTAAACAGTAACGATTATCATTAAAAATATGCAGATATTATATTATTTTCATAGGATCAATACAATCCGGTACTCTTGAATCGAAGTGGAGGCAGAAGGGGACATCGATATCACATAGGTCCTACTGGTGTTGGTACGCGAATCATATTCAGAAACAAGTATGCTGATTAATATATTTCCCCACATCAACAACTTTATTTGTATTGGGGTCAACATTGAGTACTATAAACCGCATTTGTGGGCAGAACAGTTCCAGGCTTTTTTTACTGCATTCCGTTTGTAACCATTTATGATTGCCACTTTCGGTTTGCACCAGATTGAGGTTTGAATCCTTACTGCACACAAAACCGTCCACGATTGCTCTTTGTCTTGCAGCATCCAGATCCAAACCAATAACATTTAGTTTATCGACGTCTTTGTCATGTGAACTGGCAGAGACACGGGTCAACGCGCAGCCAGTCAGCGCGAATGAAAGAGTAAATAAAAAAGCGACGCGTAAGATAGAGTTGTCATTTTTATGAACATGGATAGTTCTTTGCATTGTGTTGTATGGTCCGATGCTGTGAAATTCCAGGGGCACAGGTTTGTGTTGTACCTTGGTTGTACGCGAAAAGGAGTGAGTGAGCAATTGCAACGTCAATGATTTGACGTATGGGTAAAGTGTATAGTTTGAGTGGCAGTCGGTGAACAGTATGAATCCAGAAACAGCACTGTTAGGCGCTATCAACGACCAGCACAATGATGAACCAAATACACCAGATTTTACCGCTCGCTATGTTAGTGCGCATAATGTATATTATGTTAAATTCAATTAATGCGTACCAAACAGAACCCCCTGGCCTTGCCATCAATGGCATATACCATGATGACCTTTCTACCCACTTGGTCCTCTAAGGTAGAAATGCGCACACAGCATCTTTGAACACCCATTGCTAATGGACTTGAATCAAGCACAACCCCAGAGAATAAAAACCCGCCTGTTATGGCGGGTCTTATCATTTATCTCTAAAATCAGGGTGTTACGATATTAAACCAGAAATCAAAACTATCTAAATAGCTGAGGAATTCATCAACTTTAGCCTGGTTGCCGGTAATAGTCACTTCGCCCTTCTCTTTCGCCTGTTTCAGCGACTCTTCCTTAAGAATGATTTTGTTGAGGGTTGCACGGTTCAAAACAATGGAAGCATCTGCATCGCTGGCCTGTGCATTAGCGCTATGGTTAAGCACGCCATTTTCCAGTTCCAGCTTATATTTTCCGCCATCGCTCCCCAAATCAACGTTAAAGACTGCTTTCGCATTTGCCGCTTTTTCACCATTGATATGTACCGCCAGATAATCAAAGAACATCTCTGGCGACATAGCTTTAACCGTATCCGGACTGGCCGTATTGGGTGTTGCACCTTTCACTACACCGTTACGCAATTCCTGTGCACCGGTCAGATAGAAATTGCGCCACGGGCCGGACTCGGCCTGGTACCCCATCTGTTCAAGTGCATCGGCTTCCAGGTTGCGCGCGTCTTTATTATGCGGATCGGCAAAGACTATCTTGTTAGTCACTTGCGCCACCCAGCGGTAATTCCCCTGAGCATAGTCAGCTTTTGCTTTTTGCATAATGGCATCCGCTCCCCCCATGTAGTCGACATACTTTTTCGCTGCATCAACAGGCGGCAGTTCATCGAGGGTTGCCGGGTTACCGTTAAACCAGCCTAAGTAAAAGACATATGTTGCTTTCACGTCATGACTCACTGAACCGTAATACCCTCGACTGGCCCATGATTTTGCCAGACCGGATGGCAATTTGAAATTGGCGGCGATTTCATCGCGGGTCAGCCCCTGGTTTGCCATGCGCAAAGTTTGATCGTTAATATAACGGTACATATCACGCTGACTCTTCATTAACTTCACCACATTGTCATTCCCCCAGGTTGGCCAATGGTGCTGAGCAATAATAATGTTCGCTTTACCCCCCCAGCGAGTAATGACGTCATTGATATATTTCGACCATGCCAGCGGATCGCGGATCTTCGCGCCGCGCAGTGAATAAGTGTTGTGCAAGGTATGTGTGACATCCTCCGCCGCTTCAATCATCCCCTTTTCTTCCACATACCACAGCATTTCTGACGGTGCCTCCGAACCCGGGGCCATCATAAAGTCATAAGTCAGACCATCGATAACTTCTTTCTGTCCGGTATGAGTGATGTAGTTAGTGGGTTCAATCAACGTTACCGTGCCGGCGGAGGTCGTCGTACCAAGACCAGCGCCTACCTGACCTTTCGCATCGGGCTTCAGCAGGTTGCCATACATATAGCTGGCGCGGCGACTCATCGCATTCCCCGCCATAATGTTTTCCGACACGGCTTCTTTCATAAAGCCAGCCGGTGCATATACTTTTACTTTGCCGGATTTCACATCAGCTTCATCGACAACACCACGCACACCGCCGTAATGGTCAACATGGCTGTGGGTATAAATAACAGCAACAACAGGTCTTTTGCCCCGATTTTGGTAGTAGAGTTCCATTCCTACTTTAGCCGTTTCTGCCGAAACCAGCGGATCAATAACGGTAATGCCTTCTTTACCTTCCATAATGGTCATGTTCGAAAGATCCAGATTGCGGATCTGATAAACGCCATCAGTGACTTCAAACAAGCCGCCGATATTGATCAATTGTGACTGGCGCCATAGGCTCGGATTCACCGTATCCGGCGCTTTATCGCCCTCTTTAATGAAGGCATACTGCTGCGGATTCCAGATGGTGTTCCCTTGTTTCCCCTTAATCAATTCTTGTGGCAGTGGCGCAATAAAGCCTTTGTGAGCATTAGAAAAATCGGTTTTATCCGTGAACGGGAGTTGTCCGTACAACGCATCATTCGCACTTTTAGTCTGTGCCGTGGCCTCTTTCGCCACCTCTTGTGCCATCGCAGGAAGTGATATTAACGATGCAGAACACACACCCGCCATAACCATATAACCAACTACTTTATTAAGTTTCATAAATCCTCGGCTAATAATATATTAATGTGCAGAAAAGTGTTCTGCATATTTGATCGCTGATTGGTTTTAAAATTGTTGCATGCTGATGATGAACATAATTCAATAATCAAAGGCTATCACGCTCATCTTCTAGCGAAAAACGAAACAGTGTTTAAT
>NZ_JANEWI010000046.1:0-32700 GCF_028069775.1 Citrobacter sp. Igbk 17
ATTATAACGGATTAATATGAATTAAAAATTCCTAAGGAACAAAAAATGAATCTCGGTGCGTTAGTGTCAGAAAGCCGCAATCCTCAGACTATGGATCTTGATGCGTTATCCACGCTTGAGTTGGTTCATCGTTTTAATCAACAGGATACGCTGGTAGCCGCTGCTGTAAAAGCAACTCTGACTGAAGTTGCGCTTGCGGTCGATGCGGCGGCTGACGCGTTAAAAGCGGGTGGACGGATTATCTACATGGGGGCGGGCACCAGCGGGCGTCTTGGTGTACTGGATGCGTCTGAGTGCCCACCGACTTTTGGTGTACCACATGGACGGGTTGTTGGCCTGATTGCCGGTGGTTCGGGGGCATTGCTGAAGGCCGTTGAAGGTGCAGAAGATAACCCGCAACTGGGTGAAGATGATCTTCGTTCGCTCAACCTTACGGTACAGGATTTAGTGGTTGGTCTGGCGGCATCCGGGCGTACACCCTATGTGATTGGCGGCTTGCAATATGCTCGTTCCGTAGGCTGCACCACGGTGGCGATTTCCTGTAATCCGGATTCCCCCATTGCGCGTGAAGCGGACATCGCCATATCACCGGTTGTTGGCCCGGAGGCCCTGACAGGCTCAACGCGACTGAAGTCCGGTACTGCGCAAAAACTGGTGCTTAATATGATTTCTACCGGTGCAATGGTGAAATTTGGCAAGGTATATCAGAACCTGATGGTGGATATGAAAGCGACCAACGTTAAGCTGGTAGACCGGGCGTGTCGCATGGTCGTGGAAGCCACCGGTATTGCGTATGACCAGGCGCAAGCTCTGCTGAAACAGACCGATTTTGATGTTAAGCCCGCCATTTTGATGGCTCTAACTGGTCTCGATGCTACTTCAGCCCGGGAAAAACTGGCTGCACATCAGGGTTTTTTACGCGCGGCGTTAGAACACTAAGAGGCTGATATGGATAAAACGGCGGTGCTTGCCAGCGATATTCTGCTGGGTGTGGGCGGAGAGAAAAATATTCTGCGCCTGGAAAACTGTATGACGCGCGTCAGAGTGGAAGTACAGGATGACGCTCAGCTCGATATTTCCCGACTCAAGCAACTGCCGGGCGTTAGCGGCTACGTGAAGCAGGGGGCGCAGCACCAGATTATTGTTGGTCCGGGCAAAGCCGCGAAAGTGGTCGATGCCATGCGTTCCCTGATTGCCGATGGCGGCGAACGTTCCAATGTGGGGGATATTGAGCGGACAAAATCAGAGGCCAAAGCGAAGTACAAAGCGCCGATGAGTGACGCGCTGCGTAAACTGGCTAACGTTTTTATCCCGCTTATTCCGGCGTTTATCGCCTCCGGTTTGATTACCGGTATCATTAACATCCTCAAACGTCCGGACATCGTGGGGGACTTGGCTACCCACTATCCGAATATGTTGGGACTGTTAGGCATTTTCGGTAGCGCCGTGTTTGCCATTATGAACATCCTTGTCGGGGTGAATACTGCCAAAGTATTTGGTGGTTCGCTGGCGATGGGGGGCGTGATGGCCGGCATTCTCTCCAGCCCGCAACTGGCGCAAATTACCTTGTTTGGCGAGGCCTTGCAGCCGGGACGCGGTGGGGTGATCGCGGTGCTGCTGGTGGTAGCGCTAATGTGCTGGATTGAGCGTAAATTCCGCGAAGTGCTGCCGGAGTCTCTTGAACTGATCCTTAATCCACTACTGACCACTCTTATTACCGGGACCATCGCCATTGTGGCGCTGCAACCGCTTGGTGGCTGGATAGCCGAATCCATTGCCCATGGCGCTTCCTGGGCTATCGATCGCGGTGGCTTCCTGGTGGGTGCGGTGCTGGCAGGCACCTTTCTGCCACTGGTTCTTACCGGACTCCATCAGGGATTGGTCCCTATCCATGTAGAGCTGGTACAGGCGCACGGGTATAACGCACTCTTTCCTATTCTGGCGATGGCGGGAGTGGGGCAAATCGGTGCGGCTATTGCGGTACTGATGAAAACCCGTAACGCACGGCTGAAAAAAGTGATTAAAAGCGCGCTACCGGTCGGATTGCTGGGTATTGGCGAACCGCTGATTTTTGGTGTGACATTGCCATTAGGCAAGCCGTTTATCGGTGCCTGTCTCGGTGGTGCAGTTGGTGGGGCGCTGATCAGCTACTGGAAGGTGGCGACGGTCATCACCTTTGGCATCTCGGGATTGCCGTTGGCACTGACGATTGTTGCCGGAAAAGTGATGTTCTATCTGTTAGGCTATCTGGTAGCGGTAATTGCCGGGTTCCTGTTTACTTGGCTATTGGGGTTCAACGATCCAGAGGAATAAGGTTTGACCAGTCACCAGCGTCGCGTTGTTTTTTTTGATTTGGATGGCACGTTACACCAGCAGGATATGTTCGGCAGTTTCTTACGTTTTCTGTTGCGTCGCCAACCGCTAAATGCGTTGCTGGTGTTGCCTCTGTTGCCGATTATTGCGCTGGCAATGTTAATTAAAGGGCGCGCTGCCCGCTGGCCCATGAGCCTGCTCTTGTGGGGCTGTACTTTTGGTCGCAGTGAAACGCGCCTGAAGGCACATCAGGCCGATTTTGTGCGCTGGTTTCGCGGTCATGTGACGGCATTTCCTGTTGTGCAGCAGCGTCTGACGACGTACTTGTTAAGCTCCGATGCTGATATTTGGCTTATCACCGGTTCCCCGCAGTCGCTGGTAGAGCAGGTTTACTTCGATACGCCGTGGCTGCCGCGTGTTAATCTGATCGCCAGTCAAATGGCGCGTGGATACGGTGGCTGGGTATTGCCGTTACGCTGCCTGGGACATGAAAAAGTGGCGCAACTGGAACAGCAGATTGGCGCGCCGTTGCATCTATACAGCGGTTACAGCGACAGTAAGCAGGACAATCCACTACTCTCTTTTTGCCAGCATCGCTGGCGCGTCACGCCGCGCGGGGAACTGCAACAACTCGAATAGCGAACGCGCATGCAATTTGGAGTATGACGGGTATAATGCGTCCGCTTTTTATTACTGGAGTTACCCCTTTGTCTGATGTTGAATTTAGCCACGAATACTGGATGCACCACGCTTTAACGTTAGCTAAGCGCGCCTGGGATGAGCGTGAAGTCCCGGTGGGTGCAGTATTGGTCCTCAACAACCGCGTTATTGGCGAAGGCTGGAATCGGCCGATTGGCCATCATGATCCTACTGCCCACGCTGAAATCATGGCGTTGCGTCAGGGCGGTCTGGTGCTACAAAACTACCGTCTGCTGGATGCAACGTTGTATGTCACACTGGAACCGTGCGTCATGTGTGCTGGTGCGATGGTGCACAGCCGTATTGGCCGGGTAGTTTTTGGTGCGCGCGATGCGAAAACGGGGGCGGCGGGTTCGTTAATGGACGTACTGCATCATCCAGGCATGAACCATCGGGTTGACGTGACTGAAGGCGTGTTACGCGATGAATGCGCCACGTTGCTCAGCGATTTTTTCCGTATGCGTCGTCAGGAAATTAAAGCCCTGAAAAAATCCTCCAACGTGTGAATACCGATCTGATTGCCTGAGGGTGTTGCGCTAATTCCCTTCAAAGACTACTTCTGCTCTTTTTTCTGCGTCGAAAATAGCAGAGAAGGGGAGTGCGACAGATAGCTTGATGAGGTCTGAGACAGGAATGCCGCCAGCGGAAACTTCTCCTCGCCTAACAGTTCTGTAGGTGATACCGCCGGGTAATCCTGTGCCAGTCGCTGTGTTTCAATCGCCTGCTTTTCTTTCTCTTGCAGGTATCCCACCAGACTTATCTGATACTTACGGATATTTTCCACATAGGCGTAGGCCTCGTGACCGCGCGCATAGCCATAGGTCAGCTTGTTGTAATACGGCTTTTGACTGAGCAGCGGCAGACGTTGTTTTACATCAGACCAACTGTTCGGGTTGCCTTTGGTTTTTACCGTCAGCGCCCGCGCATCCAGCATATGTGCGTAGCCCATATTGTAAGCGGCGAGTGCAAACCAGATACGTTCTCCTTCGGGCACGGTATCCGGCACTTTACTCATCATATCCTGTAAGTAGCGTGCGCCACCGCTGATGCTCTGTTCGGCATCGGTACGGTCAGTGAGCCCAAGGCTCTGGGCAGTATTTTTGGTCAGCATCATCAGACCGCGTACACCGGTCGGGGAGGTTGCCTGCGCGTCCCAGTGTGATTCCTGGTAAGAGATTGCCGCGAGCAGTCGCCAGTCTATTTCCTGCGCATATTTCTCAAAAAGTGGCTTCAGATCCGGTAACACGCTATCAACCGCACGCAGGAAGGTGCGGGTATCAACATAGTCAAAATCATCGCCATGCCCAAGGTACTTTTCTTCCAGCCGCGCAAGCGAGCCGTCTTCATTCATGGTATTGAAGAAATCCAGCAGGGCAGCGGACAGCGTATTGTCATCGTCCAGACGGCTGAACCAGGTCACCGGCTGTTCGTCGGAGACATCCAGCGCGACGGCCAGCTCAGGGTGTACACGCTGGTACAGGCTGATGGCGACGGAATCCGCGATGGTATAGTCCAGCTTACCGGCGATGACATCATCAAGCAGTTCAGTGGTGCCCTTTTTCTCATCAACTTTCCAGCTCAGGTCCGGATATTTTTTTTCTTTTAACTGCTGGAGGTCGTTTATCACCACGTGTCCCGGGGCGATGGTCAGCTGATTTTCGGTCACACTGGCAAGGCTGCGAGGGCGATATTGCCCAACCCGATACACCAGTTGTTGCGATACGGAATAGTAGGTCGGACCCGGCTGATAATTTTTAACGCGCTCACTGTTATACACCAGACCCGCGGCTAACAGATCGGCATTCCCGTTATCCAGGTCGTCAAAAAGCTGGCTGATGTTCTGGCGTACGGTGATTTTCAGCTTCACACCCAGGTAGTTGGCGAAGGCTTTGGTCAGTTCGTAATCCAGTCCAAACTTTTTCCCATTAAGCGTGGCGTAAGTGAGCGGCGAGTCGATGGTACTGACGCGCAGCTCTCCCCGCGACTGAATGGCGGCGATACGATTGTCGGCTTTACCGAACCAGGGGATGGATGGCCAGAGGGCCGCTGCCAACAACAGCGTCAAAATACCGATGAACAGATAATTAATCTTTAATTTTTTCAATTAGTTAATTCTCTGAACCGTACGTTGTCTCTGCGTGCTGTGGTATTGATTAAGAAGTGAATTAGTCATTAATGAGCGGCATTTTGCTTAAACTTGCGTCAGTTGGCAACTTATTCAGAAAACAGACCGCATTTGATGATAAGACAAGGTCGTGATTTTATTTCGACGCAAACGGTTTCGTCGGCGCGGTAGATTCTTTATAATGACGCCCGTTTCCCCCACTTGGGCACACCGAAAGCTTAGAAGACGAGAGACTTATGATGGAAATTCTGCGTGGTTCACCTGCACTGTCTGCATTCCGTATTAACAAACTGCTGGCACGTTTTCAGGCTGCCAACCTCCAGGTCCACAATATTTACGCCGAGTACGTCCATTTTGCCGATCTGAATGCACCATTGAATGAGGACGAGCGCGCGCAACTTGCACGTCTGCTGAAATATGGTCCTGCTCTTCACAGTCATGCCCCTGAAGGCAAACTGCTGCTGGTCACGCCTCGCCCGGGTACCATCTCCCCGTGGTCTTCTAAAGCGACTGATATTGCCCATAACTGCGGCCTGCAACAGATTAGCCGCCTGGAACGTGGCATTGCCTGGTATGTTGAGGCCTCCACGCTGACTGCTGAGCAGTGGCTGACGGTTGCCAATATTCTGCATGACCGCATGATGGAAACGGTTTTCTCTGCGCTGAGCGATGCTGAAAAACTGTTTGTTCATCACCAGCCTGCGCCGGTTTCCAGCGTTGACCTGCTGGGTGAAGGACGCCAGGCGTTAATTGACGCTAACCTGCGTCTGGGGCTGGCGCTGGCAGAGGATGAAATCGACTATCTGCAAGATGCGTTCACCAAACTGGGACGCAACCCGAACGATATCGAACTGTACATGTTTGCACAGGCCAACTCCGAGCACTGCCGCCATAAAATTTTTAATGCCGACTGGGTGATCGACGGTAAGCAGCAGCCGAAATCGCTGTTCAAGATGATCAAAAACACCTTCGAAACCACACCAGATCACGTCCTGTCTGCCTATAAAGATAACGCAGCGGTGATGGAAGGTTCTGAAGTGGGTCGCTACTTTGCTGACCACCAGACCGGTCGCTACGATTTCCATCAGGAGCCTGCTCATATCCTGATGAAGGTTGAAACCCATAACCACCCGACGGCGATCTCGCCGTGGCCGGGCGCTGCAACAGGTTCTGGCGGTGAAATTCGTGATGAAGGCGCAACCGGGCGCGGTGCGAAACCGAAAGCCGGGCTGGTGGGTTTCTCGGTCTCTAACCTGCGTATCCCGGGCTTTGAACAGCCATGGGAAGAAGATTTTGGCAAGCCGGACCGTATTGTCACCGCACTGGATATTATGACCGAAGGTCCACTGGGTGGTGCTGCGTTTAACAACGAATTTGGTCGTCCTGCGCTGACGGGCTACTTCCGCACCTATGAAGAGAAAGTGAACAGCCATAATGGTGAAGAGCTGCGCGGTTATCACAAGCCGATCATGTTGGCGGGTGGGATCGGCAATATCCGTGAAGATCACGTGCAGAAAGGCGAGATCGTGGTGGGTGCCAAGCTGATCGTCCTCGGCGGTCCGGCGATGAACATCGGCCTGGGCGGTGGTGCGGCATCATCTATGGCTTCCGGCCAGTCTGATGCCGATCTTGATTTCGCTTCTGTACAGCGCGACAACCCGGAAATGGAGCGTCGCTGCCAGGAAGTTATCGACCGTTGCTGGCAGATGGGGGACGCTAACCCGATCCTGTTCATCCACGATGTTGGTGCGGGTGGCCTGTCTAATGCCATGCCGGAGCTGGTCAGTGACGGCGGACGCGGCGGCAAATTCCAGTTGCGCGATATCCTGAGTGATGAACCGGGTATGAGCCCGCTGGAAATCTGGTGTAACGAATCTCAGGAGCGCTATGTGCTGGCGGTGGCCGCCGATCAACTGCCGCTGTTTGATGAACTGTGTAAGCGCGAGCGTGCCCCCTATGCGGTGATTGGTGAAGCCATCGAAGAACAACACCTGACGTTGAGCGATAGCCACTTCGACAACCAGCCGATTGACATGCCGCTGGACGTTCTGCTGGGTAAAACGCCGAAAATGGCCCGCGACGTACAAACGCTGAAAGCCAAAGGCGAGCTGCTGACACGTGAGCATATTACGATTGCTGACGCGGTAAACCGTGTGCTGCACCTGCCGACCGTAGCAGAGAAAACCTTCCTCGTTACCATCGGCGACCGTACTGTCACCGGGATGGTGGCGCGTGACCAGATGGTTGGTCCGTGGCAGATCCCGGTAGCGAACTGTGCGGTCACTACCGCCAGTCTGGATAGCTACTATGGCGAAGCGATGTCTATCGGTGAACGCGCACCTGTCGCGCTGCTGGACTTTTCCGCCTCTGCGCGTCTGGCCGTCGGTGAAGCGCTAACCAATATTGCGGCCACGCAGATTGGCGATATCAAACGCATCAAATTGTCAGCAAACTGGATGGCGGCTGCTGGCCATCCCGGTGAAGATGCCGGGCTGTACGAAGCGGTAAAAGCTGTCGGGGAAGAGTTATGTCCGGCGCTTGGCCTGACTATCCCGGTGGGTAAAGACTCCATGTCGATGAAAACCCGCTGGCAGGAAGGTAACGAGCAGCGTGAAATGACCTCCCCGCTGTCACTGGTGATCACTGCCTTTGCTCGCGTGGAAGACGTGCGCCATACAATCACGCCGCAACTGTCTACTGAAGACAATGCGCTGTTGCTGATTGATCTTGGCCTTGGTCACAATGCGCTGGGTGCGACATCGCTGGCACAGGTATACCGTCAACTGGGCGACAAACCTGCCGATGTGCGCGATGTAACGCAGTTGAAAGGCTTCTACGACGCCATTCAGGCGTTGGTCGCACAACGTAAGCTGCTGGCTTACCATGATCGCTCCGACGGCGGTCTGCTGGTTACGCTGGCAGAAATGGCCTTTACCGGTCACTGCGGCGTTGAAGCAGATATCGGTACTCTGGGCGATGATCATCTGGCGGCGCTGTTTAATGAAGAGCTGGGGGCTGTCATTCAGGTTCGCGCTGCTGACCGTGACGCGGTAGAAGCAATTCTGGCGGCGAACGGTCTGGCTGATTGCGTACATTACCTCGGCCAGGCGGTAGCCGGCTATCGTTTCACCCTGACCGCCCAAGGTCAGCCGGTGTTTAGCGAAAGCCGTACTACCCTGCGTATGTGGTGGGCGGAAACAACCTGGCAGATGCAGCGTCTGCGTGATAACCCGGAATGTGCCGATCAGGAACACAACGCTAAAACCAACGATGCCGATCCTGGCCTCAACGTTAAACTGTCGTTTGACATCAACGAAGATATTGCGGCTCCGTATATCGCTACCGGTGCACGTCCAAAAGTAGCCGTGCTGCGCGAACAGGGCGTTAACTCCCACGTAGAAATGGCGGCGGCTTTCCACCGTGCGGGTTTTGACGCTATCGACGTGCATATGAGCGATCTGCTGGGCGGTCGTATTGGTCTGGGTAACTTCCAGGCGCTGGTGGCCTGTGGTGGCTTCTCTTACGGTGATGTGCTTGGCGCAGGCGAAGGTTGGGCGAAGTCGATTCTGTTCAACAATCGGGTACGTGATGAGTTCGAAACCTTCTTCCATCGCCCGCAAACGCTGGCACTCGGCGTGTGTAACGGTTGTCAGATGATGTCTAACCTGCGCGAGCTGATCCCTGGAAGCGACCTGTGGCCACGCTTTGTGCGTAACCACTCCGATCGCTTTGAAGCGCGTTTCAGCCTGGTCGAAGTGACACAAAGCCCGTCTCTGCTGCTGCAGGGTATGGTGGGGTCACAGATGCCAATTGCGGTTTCTCACGGTGAAGGTCGTGTGGAAGTGCGTGACGATGCGCATTTGGCTGGGCTGGAGAGTAAAGGGCTGGTGGCGCTGCGCTACGTTGATAACTACGGTAAGGTGACCGAAACCTATCCGGCTAACCCGAACGGTTCTCCAAACGGTATCACTGCTGTTACCACTGAAAATGGTCGCGTAACGATTATGATGCCACACCCGGAACGTGTATTCCGTACCGTGAGCAACTCCTGGCACCCGGAAAACTGGGGCGAGGACAGCCCGTGGATGCGCATCTTCCGTAATGCGCGTAAACAGCTCGGTTAATCTGGTCGAACATCATGAAGCCCCTCTCGAGGGGCTTTTTTGTCGCCAGATACAGAGCGCCTGATGGCACTGCGCTTATCAGGCCTACGGGGAAGAGCGCTTGTAGACCGGATAAGGCATTTACGCCGCCATCCGACTGCCTGATGGCACTGCGCTTATCAGGCCTACGGGGAGGGGCACTTGTAGGCCGGATAAGGCATTTACTTCGCCATCCGACTGCCAGATGACACTGCGCTTATCAGGCCTACGGGGAAGAGCGTTTGTAGGCCGGATAAGGCATTTACTTCGCCATCCGACTGCCTGATGGCACTGCGCTTATCAGGCCTACGGGGAAGGGCACTTGTAGGCCGGATAAGGCGTTTACGCCGCCATCCGGCAATAAACTCAGCGCTTATGCCGCAAAATTAAAGTGTCGGGAAATCCCGACATTGTCAGGGTTGACTTGTCGCCAAAAAGAGACACTTAATAACTTGATCTATAATGATTTTATTTTTAAGTGCAGCGAGTGTTGCTTATTAGCGACAGAGTGCACAAAAAACACTCAATCCTTATTTTTACACAATTATTCATATTTCTTATATTTATCATTGTGTTAATAAAGTGTTTTGAATATTGGCACAGATGCTGCATAATATTAACCAGTGGCTCATTCACCTTCTTATGTCAGCCCCTTCGGGACGTGCTACATAAACTTCGAATGACGCACAACAAGGTGCCTGCCGTCCAACATCTGATATTAGCGAAGCTCATATCAACCTTCGGGCGAAACGTCGAGTTAGGCACCGCCTTATTCCATAACAAAGCCGGGTTAATCCCGGCTTTGTTGTATCTGACGTTCCCCTCAGTTAGCATCGTCTTATTCCCGTCCATTGAGAGTAACGCCTTGAAGCGCTGGTCTGTTTTCCCTCGATCCTTACGTCAGCTGGTGACACTGGCATTTTTGCTGATCCTGCTCCCTTTGCTCGTACTGGCCTGGCAAGCGTGGCAGAGCCTGAACGCCCTGAGCGCTCAGGCGGCGCTGACTAACAGAACCACGCTCATTGATGCCCGACGCAGCGAGGCGATGACCAATGCCGCGCTGGAGATGGAGCGTAGCTACCGACAGTATTGTGTGCTGGATGATCCGACGCTGGCAAAGGTTTACCAGAGCCAGCGTAAGCGTTATAGCGACATGCTGGACGCGCATGCGGGCGTTTTACCGGACAACAAGCTCTACCAGGCGTTACGGCAGGATCTCAACGATCTCGCCCAACTGCAGTGTAATAACAGCGGTCCTGACAGCCAGGCGGCAGCCCGTCTGGAAGCCTTCGCTAATGCGAATACCGACATGGTGCAGGCCACCCGTACCGTGGTCTTCTCGCGCGGTCAGCAGTTACAACAAGAAATTGCCGAACGTGGTCAGTTCTTTGGCTGGCAGGCGCTGGTACTGTTTCTCGTTAGTCTGGCGATGGTACTGCTGTTTACCCGTATGATTATCGGCCCGGTGAAGGGTATTGAACGGATGATTAATCGTCTGGGGGAAGGTCGCTCACTGGGCGATAGCGTATTGTTTACAGGCCCCCGGGAACTGCGTTCCGTTGGCCAGCGCATAATCTGGTTGAGCGAGCGCCTTTCCTGGCTTGAGTCACAGCGACATCAGTTTTTACGCCATCTCTCACATGAACTGAAAACGCCGCTGGCAAGTATGCGTGAAGGCACGGAGTTGCTGGCCGATCAGGTAGTTGGACCGCTCACTCCCGAGCAAAAAGAGGTGGTCGGTATTCTGGATGACAGTAGCCGTAATCTACAAAAGCTGATTGAGCAATTGCTTGATTACAACCGCAAGCTGGCGGATGACGAAGTAGAACTTGAGCGCGTAGAAATCGCGCCGTTGGTGGAAAGTGTTGTTTCAGCACATAGCCTGCCCGCTCGCGCCAAAATGATACATACTGATGTTGCGCTGGCGGCGAACGCTTGTCTGGCCGAGCCCATGCTGTTAATGAGCGTGCTGGACAATCTTTATTCCAATGCGGTGCACTATGGCGCTGAATCCGGTAACATTTGGATCCGCAGCAGTTTGCATGGCTCGACGGTATACATTGATGTCATAAATACCGGCACACCGATTCCAGAAGCAGAACAGGCGATGATCTTCGAACCTTTTTTCCAGGGTAGCCATCAGCGAAAAGGGGCAGTCAAAGGAAGCGGGTTGGGACTGAGTATCGCCAGAGACTGTATCCGCCGTATGCGGGGAAAACTGTATCTGGTTGATGAGCATGCGCAAAGCGTTTGTTTCCGCATAGAACTGCCGCTATCTGCATCGAAAAACCACTAAAATGAACCTAAGTCTGGTGAGTATGCCACACGTTGTTGCCCGAATGCTTAAACGAGATTTTATTCGCCGCGTCTTACTCGCAAGTCTGCCATGCCTGGCGCTGGTCGGCTGCGTTCCCAACGCGGTGAATCACATTATCGGCGATCCTTCGCAGGAGAAAATCCCGCCGCATCAACTCGCTGATTACCTTGCCACCGAATGTACGGATATCTGGTCGCTGTCGGGCCAGTCCACAGATACCAACCCGCTCTACTGGTTGCGAACCATGGATTGTGCCGATCGCCTGATGCCTGTTCAGGCACGCAGTGAAGCCAGTACCCAACTCACGGATACCTGGCAGGGTGCTTTTAAGCGTGGGATCCTGCTTGATGGCGCCCACATTACACCGCCTGAAAGGCGTGAAATAATGACCCGTCTGGATGCGCTAAGCCCGCAAATTCCGGCCCAGGTACGTCCGCTTTATCAGGTCTGGCGCAGTAGTCAAACGCTGCAGTTACAGCTTGCAGAAGAACGTATGCGCTACAGTAAACTTCAGCAGTCATCTGACAGCGATCTTGATGCGCTGCGCCAACAGCAACAGAATTTGCAGAGCCAGCTCGATCTCACCACCCGTAAGCTGGAAAACCTGACCGATATTGAACGACAACTGTCCACCCGTAAACCTGCCGGCAGCTACAATCCCGATGCGTTGCACGGTACTGATAAGCTCACGACGCCTGATGATGGGGAGGTCACGCCATGATAAGCCGCAAGCCCGCGCATCTGCTGCTCGTCGATGACGATCCGGGGCTGTTGAAATTGCTCGGTATGCGGCTGACCAGTGAAGGTTACAGCGTCGTAACTGCAGAAAGTGGGCAGGAAGGATTACGGGTACTGAATCGTGAAAAAGTGGATCTGGTCATTAGCGACCTGCGCATGGATGAAATGGACGGCATGCAGCTGTTCACTGAAATCCAGAAAGTGCAGCCGGGGATGCCGGTCATTATCCTGACTGCGCACGGCTCTATTCCCGATGCTGTCGCGGCAACGCAGCAGGGCGTTTTCAGCTTTCTCACCAAGCCGGTCGATAAAGACGCGCTATACAAAGCGATTGACGGTGCGCTGGAACAGTCCGCGCCTGCTACTGATGATAGCTGGCGCGAATCAATTGTTACCCGTAGCCCGTTAATGCTGCGTTTGTTAGAACAGGCGCGGATGGTCGCGCAATCGGATGTCAGCGTATTGATCAACGGGCAGAGCGGCACCGGGAAAGAGGTGTTTGCCCAGGCGATTCACAACGCCAGTCCGCGCAGCCACAAGCCCTTTATCGCCATAAACTGCGGGGCGTTGCCGGAACAACTGCTGGAATCAGAGCTTTTTGGTCATGCGCGCGGTGCCTTTACCGGAGCGGTGAGTAATCGTGAAGGTCTGTTTCAGGCCGCAGAAGGTGGGACGTTATTTCTCGACGAAATAGGCGATATGCCCGCGCCGTTACAGGTTAAATTGCTGCGCGTATTGCAGGAGCGTAAAGTTCGTCCGCTCGGTAGCAATCGTGATATCGACATTGATGTGCGGATTGTTTCTGCAACACACCGCGACCTGCCCAAAGCCATGGCGCGGGGCGAATTTCGTGAGGATCTCTATTACCGTCTCAACGTGGTAAGTCTGAAGATCCCGGCGCTGGCCGAGCGTACAGAAGATATACCACTGCTGGCAAACCATCTGCTGCGTCAGTCAGCCGAACGGCACAAACCGTTTGTCCGTGCTTTTTCGACTGATGCGATGAAACGTTTAATGACCGCCAGTTGGCCGGGCAACGTGCGTCAGTTGGTCAACGTGATTGAACAGTGCGTGGCGTTAACCTCTTCGCCGGTGATCAGTGACGCGCTGGTAGAGCAGGCGCTGGAAGGTGAAAATACGGCGCTGCCAACCTTTGTTGAAGCGCGTAATCAGTTTGAGCTCAACTACTTGCGTAAGCTGCTGCAAATCACCAAAGGTAATGTTACCCATGCTGCACGAATGGCGGGACGCAATCGTACAGAATTCTACAAGTTGCTCTCTCGTCATGAACTTGATGCAAACGATTTCAAAGAATAAATCTGCGGATTATGTTAGCTTTATTTGATCAAAAGACAGGCGACCTTTTCAAGGAATAGCATGAAAAAGATTGATGCGATTATTAAACCCTTCAAGCTGGACGATGTCCGCGAAGCGCTGGCAGAAGTCGGCATTACCGGTATGACGGTGACAGAAGTGAAGGGGTTTGGCCGTCAGAAAGGCCACACCGAGTTGTACCGTGGCGCGGAATATATGGTGGATTTTCTGCCGAAGGTAAAAATTGAAATCGTGGTTACCGACGATATTGTTGATACCTGTGTCGACACGATTATTCGTACTGCCCAGACCGGCAAAATCGGCGACGGTAAGATTTTTGTCTTCGATGTGGCGCGTGTTATTCGTATCCGTACTGGCGAAGAAGACGACGCGGCAATCTAAGCCGCGCCGTTAATTTGTAGGCCTGATAAGCGTAGTGCATCAGGCAGAGTGATTGCCGGATGACGGCGTATACGCCTTATCCGGCCTACTCACTGACTTAATTACAAGACTTTATGTGGGCCGAAGCATTCGTAATGAATGTTTTCGTTTTTCACACCCAGACCGACCAGTTGCTTTGCAGCAAATTGCATAAAGCCAACCGGGCCGCACAGGTAGAACTGCATCGCCGGGTCACTGATAGCGCCTTCCAGTTTGTTCAGATCCATCAGCCCAACACTGTCAAACGTACCTTTCGCGCGATCGGCTTCGGTTGGCTCACGATACCAGGTGTGTGCGCTAAAGCGTGGCAGCGTTTTGCCTAGTTCATTCACTTCATCGGCAAAGGCATGCACGTCGCCGTTTTCAGCCGCGTGGAACCAGTTAACCTGCGCGGTATGATTCGCTTTTGCCAGCGTGTCCAGCATGGCCAGCATTGGGGTCTGACCGACGCCTGCGGAAATCAGAGACACAGGAGTATCGGTGGCGACATCCATAAAGAAATCGCCAGCAGGTGCAGCTAAATGAACAACGTCACCCACATTTGCGTGGTTGTGCAACCAGGTTGAGACCTGACCACCTTCTTCACGCTTAACGGCAATACGGTAGCCTTTGCCGTTCGGTTTGCGGGTCAATGAGTACTGACGAATCTCCTGATGTGGGAAGCCTTCTGGCTTCAGCCAAACGCCCAGATACTGCCCCGGATGGTATTCTGCGACCGCACCGCCGTCGACCGGTTCAAACTCAAAGCTGGTGATTAACGCGCTACGCGGGGTTTTGGCCACGATGCGGAAAGGACGGGTGCCTTCCCAGCCGCCATTTTTGCTGGCATTTTCGCTGTAGATTTGCGCCTCACGGTTGATAAAGACGTTAGCCAGCACCCCATACGCTTTGCCCCACGCATCCAGCACTTCCTGGCCTGGGCTGAACATTTCATCCAGCGTTGCCAACAGATGACCACCCACGATGTTGTACTGCTCGGGTTTAATCTGGAAGCTGGTATGCTTCTGGGCGATTTTCTCGACCGCTGGCAGTAGCGCTGGCAGGTTTTCGATATTGCTGGCATACGCGGCAATGGCGTTAAACAAAGCTTCGCGCTGATCGCCATTACGCTGGTTACTCATGTTGAAAATTTCTTTCAGCTCTGGGTTATGCGTAAACATGCGATCGTAGAAATGAGCGGTCAGTTTCGGACCTGTTTCAACCAGCAAGGGAATGGTGGCTTTCACTGTAGCGATGGTTTGTGCGTCAAGCATACGGTCTTCCTTTATCTGAGACTTTAATGATGTATGTCAAATACATCTTATAAAAAATACCCCTGCATTGTAAATGGTTCTTTGTAACTTTGCGTTGTAAAGGTTACAACGTGAAAAATCTGCATCACAAACCTGAAAAGAAATCCGTTGAAATTCAGCAGAGCTTTGTTCCAAAAAGCCTTGTGTACCGCGAAGGTAATCGTTTGCGTAAAATCCTTTGTCAAGACCTGTTATCGAAGAATGATTCGGTTATACTGTTGGCCGAAGTCCTAGGGACAACCTTTTTAGGCCGAAATTCTATTGTTAGCTGAGTCAGGAGATGCGGATGTTAAAGCGTGAAATGAACATTGCCGATTATGATGCCGAACTGTGGCAGGCTATGGAGCAGGAAAAAGTACGTCAGGAAGAGCACATCGAACTGATCGCCTCCGAAAACTACACCAGCCCGCGCGTGATGCAGGCACAGGGTTCTCAGCTGACCAACAAATACGCTGAAGGTTATCCGGGCAAGCGCTACTACGGTGGTTGCGAATACGTTGATATCGTTGAGCAACTGGCGATCGACCGCGCGAAAGAGCTGTTTGGCGCTGATTACGCTAACGTCCAACCGCACTCTGGCTCTCAGGCTAACTTCGCTGTTTATACCGCACTGCTGCAACCGGGTGATACCGTTCTGGGTATGAACCTGGCGCAAGGCGGCCACCTGACTCACGGCTCCCCGGTAAACTTCTCCGGCAAACTGTACAACATCATTCCTTACGGTATTGATGAGTCCGGTAAAATTGACTACGAAGACATGGCTAAGCAGGCCAAAGAGCACAAACCGAAGATGATCATCGGCGGCTTCTCTGCTTATTCCGGTGTGGTTGACTGGGCAAAAATGCGCGAAATCGCTGACAGCATCGGCGCATATCTGTTTGTTGACATGGCGCACGTTGCGGGTCTGATTGCCGCAGGCGTTTATCCGAACCCGGTTCCACACGCACACGTTGTGACCACCACCACCCACAAAACCCTGGCGGGTCCGCGTGGCGGTCTGATCCTGGCGAAAGGCGGTGACGAAGAGCTGTACAAAAAACTGAACTCCGCGGTGTTCCCAAGTGCGCAGGGCGGCCCGCTGATGCATGTTATCGCGGCAAAAGCGGTAGCGCTGAAAGAAGCGATGGAGCCAGAGTTCAAAGTTTACCAGCAGCAGGTTGCTAAAAACGCCAAAGCGATGGTGGAAGTGTTCCTGAACCGTGGTTATAAAGTGGTTTCTGGCGGTACTGAAAACCACCTGTTCCTGCTGGATCTGGTTGATAAAAACCTGACTGGTAAAGAAGCTGACGCCGCGCTGGGCCGTGCTAACATCACCGTTAACAAAAACAGCGTGCCGAACGATCCGAAGAGCCCGTTTGTGACTTCTGGTATCCGCATTGGTTCTCCGGCTGTGACTCGTCGTGGCTTTAAAGAAGCAGAAGTGAAAGAACTGGCTGGCTGGATGTGTGACGTTCTGGACAACATCAATGACGAAGCTGTTATTGAGCGTGTGAAAGGTAAAGTGCTGGATATCTGTGCACGCTTCCCGGTTTACGCGTAAGTAATACGGATTGCCGGATGGCGGTGTAAACACCTTACCCGGCCTACATATGAGTGATTTGTAGGCCGGATAAACGCAGCATCCTCCGGCCGTTATATCGACTTAAGCACGATTGCTTCATCGACTAAAGCCGCCATTGGCGGCTTTTTCCTGGCCTGAATCCATTTCCTCAATAAACGTATTTCTCGTCCCTGATTCAACGTTACTGCGCCGACTATCACGCCATCCTGCAGGTTAAACCATATCGCTTTCTGCGCATCAGCATCACCGCGTACAAGCCAGCTATCTCCCTGCATTTCGCCAATAAACTGCAAATTATCCTGGTATTGGTCAGTCCAGAACCAGCCAGGTGTCTTCTCCGGCAACGGTAAATTGAGCATTGCGGCAGCGGCAATTTGTGCCTGGATATTGGCATTTTCCCAGCTTTCGACACGCGCCAACGAACCGTCGGGCTGACACGTCAGTGCCACGTCGCCGGCAGCAAAAATCGCCGGATCGGAGGTGGTACAAGCGGTATCAACGATAATGCCGTTCGCCGTCTCCAGTCCTGCATCGCGGGCCAGTGCGTCATTCGCCACGATACCAATTCCGTAGATCACCGCATCGGCAGTGACGCTTTCACCATTTTGCAGCGTCAGGGTAAGTAACTCACCGCTTTCGACGTGCTCGATGGTGCTGTTGAGCCGTACCTGCACACCCGCCTGTTGGTGGCGTGCTAGCAGATAGTCACGCACTGGGGCAGGCGCATTGCGGCCCATCACCGTTGGAGCCTGCTCCACTACCGTTACCCGGCAGCCGCGCTGGGTCGCACTGGCCGCCAGTTCCAGACCAATGGTGCCCGCCCCGATAATCACAATCGATTTACCGGGGAGTAATGCATCTCGCAGACGAGTCGCGTCGTTTGCGTGGCGCAGGGTAAAGCAGCGATCGCCCAGTTTATCCAGCAGTGGAAGAGGGCGGGCAGCCGCTCCCGTGGCAATCAGTAGCTGATCCCACGGATAAACCTGGCCGTCAGCCAGCTCGAGCTGATGTGTCTGGCGACCAAGCATCTGGATAGTCACGTTCAGATGCAGATGAACATTATTTTCCTGCCACCAGGCCGCGTTGAGTACCGGCTGTAGCTGCGGGGTGTCGTCCAGCAGCATGGCTTTGGACAATGGAGGGCGTTCGTACGGCAGATGCGGCTCATTGGAGAACAGATGTATCTCGCCGTCAAACCCTTGCTGGCGCAGTGCTATCGCCGCCATCGCTGCGGCCTGTCCACCGCCGACGATAGCAATAATTTTGTTGTGCATAACGCCTCCTCAGAGATCCAGCCCGGCGGCAACGTGGCGAATACCGCGAATACCCAGGCCAGCATCGGCATTGATCATCACGCCGCTCAACGTACGGTTGTTGCGCTTTGATGCCAGCATCACGTATGGACCGGTAAAATCTGCCGGATCAGGGAAAAACTGCAGCGGCAGGATAGCGGCGATTTTTTCCGGCGTCAGTGATTGCATAATTGATGTATCGTTCTGACCCAACGCCTGCGGCCCGCGTAGGTCGGTTGCCATACCGCACGGCCCTACGCCGTTGACACGAACTTTCGGTGCTAATTCGTAGGCTAACTGACGAATGAGTCCAGTTGCGGCGTGCTTGCTTGCGGTATACAACGGGCCGCCGCCGCCGGGATACCATGCGGCATTGGAAAGGGTAAAAATGATACTGCCTTCGCTGGCAATAAGTGCCGGTGCGCAGGCTTTCGCACCCAGCAGATAGCCCAGCACGTTAACGTTGAACAACTCATGAAAGCCGCTTTCCAGCGCCTCGGCGGAGGTACTGATCAGCGAAGCATTATGATCCCAAATCCCGGCATTACCGATAAAGCAGTCCAGCTTGCCGAACGTCGTGAGGATCTGATCCACCGCCCGCTGATAGTCGGCATAACAGGTGACATTCCCTTCTACCGCCAGCACGTGTTCGCCAAAGTGCTGGCGCAAGCTGGCGACCTTGGCTGTCGACAGTTCCAGCGTGGCAACTTTTGCACCTTCTTCGATAAAGCGTTCGACCAGAGCCAGACCGAGGCCAGAACCACCGCCAGTAATAAAGATGATGTTGTCGCGTAAATCGCTCATCAGGCCCCTCCGGGAATATCAACAAACACATCACTACCTTCCACATACACGGCATAGGTAGTCAGCGGATCGGTGGCGGGCAGGCATAGCGCTTTGCCGGTTTTCAGACAAAAACTGGCCGCATGCAGCGGGCATTCCACGGTGGCATCGTCTTCCAGATAACCTTCCGACATCGAGGCATTGCCGTGGCTGCAGCGATCGTTAATGGCATAAAACTCGCCGCCGACGTTAAACAGCGCGATGACGGGCGACGTGTCGAGCCGGAGAGCTTCACCCTCCGGCAAATCCCCTACGGGGCAGGCATAAATACGGCTCATCAGAACAGGACACTCAGGTTATGGGAGGTGATCACCGCCTGATCCAGCACGATCTCACGCTCCAGTAAACGCCACTCATCACCCGGCAGACGACGGACTTTGTCTACGCGCATGCCAACGTAAAAGGTTTCATCTCGCTCTTTTTGCGCGCGGTACAGCAGGTAGTTAAGGCGCACCGCGAACACGTCGGGTTGGCCCGTTTCGCTGATCTGCAGGTTGCTGATCAGATGACGAGTGCGCGATGGCGGCTCTTCCGCCCAGGCCATACCGGTTTCGAGGCGGGCGATCCGGCGCTCAAGCTGATCTTTGTTGTCATTGAAAATCCACGTCGTCGGCGGCTGCACGCCTTTGCGACGATCGCGGGTCTGGGCATTGACTGTGGTACGCATGGTGTAGCGAATGTCGTCGTCCAGTTGTGCCAGCCAGTCGCGAAACTTCCAGTCATCCAGCAGGCTGGCCTCATGGTAGAGAAACTGCGCAATGCGATGATGAAGCTCCAGGGAGACTAAGGTACTCATTTCATCACCTCCTGCTGGTAAGCGGCGGTTTTCTCATGCACTTCCTGCCAGCTTTCGCTACTGAGCAGATCGGCCCAACGCTGGTACATGCCGCGCGCGGCGGTTTCTGAGAAGATGTAGTTGGTGATCCCCGGAATACCGTCTTCACGGCGTTTTTCCTGGCCCAATCCCATCTCCAGACACAGTTTGGTATTGCGCGCCCGGTGGCCTTTCAGCAGCTTTTGAATTTCACACCAGTTTTCTGAATCATCCTGCTCAAGGAACCCAGCCGGGCCGAAGGCACGGGTAGCGCTGTTTTCAAATGCCGCTTTGACGTCATCTGACGCGGCCTTATCGGTAATACAAAATGCCCACACTTCTACCTGATCGGGTCCACGTGGATGCCAGACACGCAGCGTGGCAGTACCGTTTAGCCATGACAGCGTTGGGAAGATATTGTTATGGCCCGCCAGTCGCAGAGCGCGAACTTTGCCCAGCCGCTGTTCGGCCTCTGCATAGGTATCGCGATAGTAGCTGGAGACTTCACCGTCGACCCAGACGTTGGCATCGGGTTTCTCGGTAAAGAAAAATCCGCTGCCGTGACCGTCCTGACCGAATTGCAGCGCATCTTTGGCGGTTTCCCACACCGGACGGGCGGTTTGTCCGTCCCCCAGGCGTTTATCACTGCCGTCATCTTTCGCGCCCAGTACCTGAACGGCAGAAGCATGGCTAAACAGGGCGTGATATTGATCGCTGGCAAACTGCTCGGCGGGGAATTTCCAGTTACAGTCAATAGTCCACTTTTGTACACCACCGACGATTTCAGTGCCGCCTTCGCGACGGTCAAGCACGCCGTCCAGATACCAGGCGATGTCGCCGAGATAATCGCGTAGTGCAGGCGCACTGGTGTCCCAGTTGCCGAAGATCAGCCCCTTGTAGCTCTCCACGCCGGGTACTTCGTTCAGGCCCCAATGAGATTTGCACAACCCTTGTGGGTAAGCGCGTGGCTCCAGCGGGACATCGATGAGCTCGCCGTTAATACCGTATGACCAGCCGTGATATGGGCAGGTAAAGGCACGGGTGTTACCGCAGTCGGCGTAACTGACCCGCATTGCGCGGTGGCGGCATTGGTTGAGAAAGGCTTTGATGCTGCCGTCTTTCTGACGCACCACCACGACCGCATCCTCGCCCATGTAGGTGTTAAAAAAGTCACCCGGTTTTGGAATTTGGCTTTCGTGCGCGAGGAATAACCAGCAGCGTCCGAAGATCCGTTCCAGCTCCAGTTGGTAAATTTCAGGGTCGGTATAAATCCGTGGCGTTACGCGACCGTTTTGGGTATCAATCAGTTGGTAGATGTCTAAATTTGAGGGTGTGGTCATATTTTTTAATCCTGAAAGCTAAGATGTATTGACCTTCTTTTTTTGTGCCATAAGGATGTTGCTGGTTAGTTATCAATCTGTGAAATAGTAAATTTCTACCAGTTGAGACATTTTTTCGATAACAAGGAGAAGGGCATGGAACTGAGGCACTTACGCTATTTTGTCGCGGTGGCGCAGGCGCTGAATTTCACCCGTGCGGCAGAAAAGCTGCATACCTCTCAGCCGTCGTTGAGCAGCCAGATCCGCGATCTGGAGGCCTGTGTGGGTGTTCCGTTGCTGGTACGCGATAAGCGAAAAGTGGCTCTGACAGCGGCGGGAGAGTGCTTTTTACAGGATGCGCTGGCTATCCTCGAACAGGCGGAGAGCGCGAAAATTCGCGCCCGTAAAACGGTGCAGGAAGATAAGCATTTTACAATTGGTTTTGTTCCTTCAGCAGAGGTAAATCTGCTGCCTAAGGTGCTGCCTTTGTTTCGTTTAAAACAACCGGATACACACATTGAATTGGTGAGTCTGATAACTACGGAACAGGAAGAGAAGATCCTGCGTGGGGAGCTGGATGTGGGCTTAATGCGCCATCCGGTTTACAGCCCGGAACTGGACTATCTGGAACTTTTCCATGAGCCGCTGGTGGTGGTGCTACCGACTAACCATCCGTTAGCCAGTGAAAAGGCAATATCGGCACAGCAACTGAACGGTGTAAATTTTGTCAGCACCGATCCTGCTTATTCCGGTGCGTTAGCGATGATTGTCAAAAACTGGTTCCAGCAGCAAAAAAGCCAGCCCAATATTGTACAGATGGCTACCAATATTCTGGTGACCATGAACCTGGTCGGTATGGGACTGGGGGTAACTTTGATACCCGGTTATATGAATAATTTTAATACCGGTCAGGTGGTTTTCCGGCCAATTGTCGGCGATATCCCGACCATTTCACTGCTGATGGCGTGGAAAAAGGGGACGATAAAACCCGCGCTTGCTGATTTTATCGCCACGGTACAGGAACGTTTAGCGGTGAGTCTGACGGAGTAATCGTTACTGTTCGCTCAGTTGTGATTCCACATACAGATAGCCAATCCCCATCAGCGGCTCAACGTTGGCTATTCGGGCTGGAGTGGGCGGGCCGTCATTCAACGCGATGTGATAAAGGTCACGATTTTAGCGCAAACTCCATGGTTGATGCTGTTCAGAATGTCGGGTGAGTCGTTCTTGTGTCTTGAGCCGCAGACGCATCCGGTAAAAGCCCACCACATGCAGGGACAGCCGGGATTGCAGGTTCTGGCTCAGGGGGAACGTTGCCATTTTTCGCTGCAAATTTGTATCGAATAGGGCGAAAATCATGTTATTTGTCTGTTAATGCTCTCTTGCGCCAGCCTGCGTTTGTCGCCAGACTATCGCCTCCAAACGGGAGGGATTCATGGCTCTGCATTCCACGCGCTGGCTGGCGCTCAGTTATTTCACCTATTTCTTTAGCTACGGTATTTTTCTGCCTTTCTGGAGCGTCTGGCTCGAAGGGTTGGGGCTGACGCCGGAAACCATTGGTGTGCTGCTGGGCGCTGGGCTGATTGCTCGTTTTCTGGGGAGTTTGCTGATTGCGCCACGCGTGAGCGATCCCTCTCGCCTGATCTCTGCTTTGCGTATCCTGGCGCTCCTGACGCTGGTCTTTGCGCTGGCTTTCTGGGCGGGCACTAACGTGGCGTGGCTGATGGTGGTGATGGTCGGTTTTAACCTGTTTTTCTCACCGCTGGTGCCGCTGACCGACGCGCTGGCCAACACCTGGCAAAAACAAATAACCATGGATTATGGTCGGGTGCGCCTGTGGGGGTCCGTGGCATTTGTCATCGGCTCCGCGCTAACCGGTAAACTGGTGAGCCTGTTTGATTACCGGATGATCCTTGTACTGTTGTCGCTTGGGGTCGCGTCGATGCTGCTGGGGATGATGATCCGCCCGAGCGTTCAGCCTGCGGGGGAAAACCGTCAGCAGGAGAGTGCGGGATGGCCGGCCTGGCGCACGTTGATAGCCCAAAGCTGGCGTTTTCTCGCCTGCGTAAGCCTGCTGCAAGGGGCTCATGCGGCCTATTACGGTTTTAGTGCCCTCTACTGGCAGTCGGCTGGATATTCTGCCTCGGCGGTAGGGTACTTATGGTCGCTCGGTGTGGTGGCGGAAGTGATTATTTTTGCGCTCAGCCACAAGCTATTCCGTCGCTTTAGCGCTCGCGATCTGCTGCTGCTCTCTGCCGTTTGCGGTGTGGTGCGTTGGGGATTGATGGGCTGGAGTACCGAACTACCGTGGCTGATTGTGGTGCAGATCCTGCATTGCGGCACATTTACCGTCTGTCACCTGGCGGCGATGCGCTATATCGCGACGCGGCAGGGCAGCGAAGTCATTCGTTTGCAGGCGGTTTATTCCGCGGTGGCGATGGGAGGGAGTATCGCCATCATGACCGTGTTCGCCGGCTACCTGTATCAAAATCTGGGCAGTGGCGTATTCTGGGTGATGGCGCTGGTGGCGCTTCCCGCGATTGTCTTGCGACCAAAAGTGGTGGCGCAACCAGCGGCATCATGATTCGAGGATTTTGCGGATCTGTTGCTGCTGATGTTGCGTAAGCGCCAGGTCCGCATGAATCAACGGTGGTGAAAACAGCGGTAGCGGCGTGGTGTACGGTGTAATAATCAGCGCCACACCACGCGGTGAACCTTCTTTTTGAAAGTCCTGCATTGGCATATGCTTTACATTGAGCGGCAGCAGCGTCAGTTCCCGCAGCTGTTGCTCTATATGTGCCTCACGTTGTTCGTTATTGCCGGTCAGCAGGATTATCTGCTTCTCGTGTAAATCCTTTTCCTGCATCAGCCAGGCACCGAAAATGACCGCCACCAGCCCAGTCTCTTCCTCGGAAAAACGCACATCGTATTCCTCTTCGAATCCGTGTAACGCTTCACGCGTGGTGCGTACTAACCGGGGATACAGCCTACTGAACTCTTCCGGCAGGGTGTTATCAATACCAATGGCGAACAGACTGCGGTTCAGTGCTTGAGCCAGATGTACATACAGTTGGTCATTTAGCCCCTGTTCATCGCTGAAGCGGACGTTGCCATATTCACGAAAACGCAGCACCAACCGGGCAATCTCAAGGCGCAGACGACGATCCTGTTGGTGGTTATCACGAATCGGGTCGGGGATGCGGATCATCGAAAACAGCAGCGCCATAAACAGCGATTCCCCCAGCGGCGCACTCTGCATAACGTGCCGTTGCCAGTGGCGGCCTATTTCCTCAGCGAGTGGGTATTCGGCACAAGCTTGCGCCCAGCGTTGTTGCAGAGGATTAAACTCCGGGGTGATCCCTGCGTGATGCTGTAGCAGGCAGTACTGTAAATAAAGCCGCAGGAACTGGATATCACGGCACTCAAACGGCTTCTGCAAGCGTCGGGAACACAGGTTGATCAGCGCATGCAGATTGGTGTCGTCATACAGCGTTCGCGCAATACCACGTTGCTTAAGTTCCATTTTTAACGCCGGGGTAAACTGCTGGGCAATAAATGTTGGACAAATCCGCAGGCCACGGCGCAGCCACTGTAACAGGCACAGACGCTGATTGAGCGGGGTTCCTTCTATTGCATAATGTCCATTATGAGCGGTGGTAATGGCGAGTCGGTGATAGCGCTGGATTTCGAGTCCGGCACCGATAATATCTTCCCGAACCGTGGCATCATCGACCCCGTTCAGCGTGCTGAAAGTCTGCGCAGTGGCAACTTGCCCTGGCAGGAAAAGCGTCAGAAGCACCTGACAACGGCGCTGGGGAGCGGATAGTACAGATGGCGGGGCAAGCGTTGACATCATCTGTAGGATCTCCCGTAAGTATGTTTGATAAGAATAGCTAAAGTTTGCTTATTGAAATGGAGAATGGAATGCTTTCCGCCAGGAATGCTGGAGAGCGTCACAGAATTTTTAACGTGCGGAACAGATAGCGGTAGTTGAACGCAGCGCGTTAATCCGCTTTTTCACTGTTTTATCTTTTGTTGAGATATAAAAAAATCGGCATTTTGCGCAATGACGTTATGTTAACGCTTCAGCATCAACATAGGTTGGTGGAGCATAATGAATATGTTTTTTCAGAGAAAGGTTCCGTTCACCTCATGTTCATCGCTTCTCTGTACACTGAACGCCAGTGAACGTGTTAAGGGTGCTATCGCCGCACCCTTAACAATCCCGGCTCCTGGCGGGAAAATTGCCGCTCCGCGGTTCCCTCCGCTTATTCCTCCAGGCTACCGGGCCGGGCGCGATGTAACGTCCCTGTAAAGCGCGCCCTGAGCCAGCATCCATGCTGGCTCTCCCGGCCTTACGGAAACACATCGGCAATTTTCAGCCGGACCAGCCCCGCCTGACCATCTGTATTTTTATTTGAACATGTTTGAACAGCAAAAAGGATATAGCTGAAAGTCATAGCGCTGAGGTGAACGGAACCCTGAGCCGGAATCACATGTTCTCCATCACGCCTGCCCACGGCTCAGCGTTAATCCCACATCACCGCCTGGATGCACAGATAACAGCGTCTCTTTTGAGTAGCCGCTTTCGCTCATCAGGCAGGCGCAGGCGGCGTCAAAGATTGCCAGTACCAGCATTATTGACGTGGTCGCCAGCATGTTTAGCGGATCGGCTTCGCGCTGTACGCCGGTGGAAATCACCAGTCTCGATGCTTTAGCAATGGCTGAAGCGGCGTTTTCAGTGATGCTCAGGATGGGCACATTTCTCGCTGCCAGACCGGGTAGCAGCCGGGTGAGCTCATCCGAATTGCCCCCGCGTGACAGCATGATGACCAGATCATCGGCGCGTAAAAACCCCAGATCGCCATGTGCGGCGTCGGTGGCATTGAGGTAAATCGCTGGACGTTCCACGCAGGCAAGCATATGCGCCACTTTACGCGCTGCAATGCCGGAGGTGCCCACGCCAGTGACGACGATTTTCCCCCGGCAACCGCGTAGCTCCGCCATCAACGACTGCCAGACAGGTTCAGTCAGATGCTGCCCCAGACTCGCCAGGGCATCGCTATAGAGCTGAAATACGCTGGTGGCCTGAGACCAGGCGTTACTCATGCGTCCTCCTGCATCAGCTCGCGGTATTTCATGTGGTCCTGATACATCTCGTGGAATACCCGGTATTTGCGATCGTAGTACTGCTTAATACGGTTAGTTTGTGGGGTGACCGTCTTACCAATACGACTCATCGCCGACATCGCTTCCGGGAGGGTGTCAAAAACACCTGCCGCGATGGTGCCCATCATCGCGCCACCCAGCAGCATGGCTTCGCTCTCTTCTGGCAGTAACATTGCGCAACCCGTGGCGTTAGCATGTTCCTGAACGAAGATCGGGTTCTTTGTACCGCCGCCGCTGGCCATAATGGTATCGATGGTGTAACCACTTTGATTCATCGTCTCGATAATATGACGTGTCCCCAGGGCAATGGCCTGGATAGTCGCCAGATACTGCAACGCCATGTCTTCTGGCGTGCGGGATAGCTTCAGCCCGGTGATTGCCCCTGTGAGCGTTGGGTTAGCGCGCGGAGAGCGGTTGCCGTGGAAATAGGGCAGGATATGCATGTCGCGGGTCAGGAACGCGATATCTTCCGGCTCACCGGCCATTTTACGCAGCAGCGCATTCAGCACTTCGTAAATGGTTTGTCCCTGGGACTTCGCCTGCGCCAGTAGTGTTTCATAGCACGGATGCGACTGAATAACGTGGTCGATTAATGCCCCGGTCGCTGACTGTCCGCCTTCGTTGAGCCAATACCCCGGCAGAACGGCAGAGTAGTATGGACCCCAGATGCCGCTGATAAAACGCGGCTCTTTGGAAATGGCCATATGGCCCGTGGAGGTACCGCCAATCAGTGCGACACGACGGTCGAAATTCGCCACTTCGCCGGAAACGCCGCAGGCGCCGAGTGTGCCGAGGGTGCCAGCGTGCGCATCGATGATCGATACGCTGACCGCGGTCCCCGGAATCAGCCCCATTTCGCTGGCGGCGCGTGCTGACAGCCCATGACCGAGCGGTTCACCCATGGTTTTCACGTAGCGGCCAATTTTGGCCGCATCGTGCTCCAGTAAATCTTCCAGTCCGATCTGGCGGAAGTAGCTGGCATCCCATTTGTCTTCATGGCCCATATAGGTCCATTTGCAGACCGTTGAACACAGCGAACGCGTGTCGTCTCCGGTCGCACGCCAGGTGAGGAAGTCTGGCAAATCAAAGTAGTAACCTGCATTGGCCCAGGTATTGGGCATATGCTGTTTCAGCCACAGCAGTTTTGGCGTCTGCATTTCCGGAGAAATAATGCCGCCGACGTAGTCCAGTACCCGATGATGCAGGGCGTTGATGCGGTCGGCCTGGGTAATAGCGCGGTGGTCCATCCACACAATAATATTCTGTTCGCTACGTCCGGAGGGACTGATGGTCAGGGGGTTACCCTCTTTATCCAGCACCACCAGAGAACAGGTTGCATCAAAGCCTAACCCTTTCACCTGAATTGGGTTGATATCTGATTGGTTGATGGCATCGCGAACCGCGTTACACACTGCCTGCCAGATATTATCGGAGGACTGCTCAACAAAATCGGCCTGCGGGCGGTAAATCTCGATGGCCCGACTGGCCTGACCGACCATCCTGCCGTTAAGATCAAATACGCCTGCTCTGGCGCTTCCGGTTCCGACATCCACACCAATAAAGTAACTTGCCATAATTTTTTCTCCTGAAATCAGGCTTTACGATTCTGTAATGCGATAAAGAGGATCAGCACCGCGCCCCACAGCGCCATCGTCAGATAGCTACTGACCCCCAGCAAGTTAAGACCGCTTTCCAGCATTTGCAGCACGATAAGTGCCAGCACCAGGCCGATAATGCGCCCGAAGCCGCCATCCGGGTTGATGCCGCCGAGTACGGAGGCAAGGATGGTGACCAGCAGGTAGGATTCGCCGTATCCGGCTTTCGCCGAGTTGAATTTCGCCATCATCAGAATGGCGGCGACCCAGCCGAGCAGTGCCGAAATGACGTACACGGAAATTTGTACTCGTAGGGTATTCACGCCGCTGTAGCGGGTTGCCTGTTCATTGGAGCCGACGAGATACAGGCTGCGCCCCAATGTGGTGTGTTCGAGCAGTACCCACAGCAGGATCGCCACGAGGAAAAAGAGCAGCAGCGCCACCGGAACCCCGGCAATCGTTGCGTTGCCAAGATATTGAATCGCCGTCGGGAAGCCGGAGATGACCGTCCCGTTAGACAGCAGAATATTCAGCCCGGAGATAAGCGTCATGGTGCCGAGCGTGGCGAGAATGGGGGATACACCGACCCAGGCGATCAGCGCACCGTTCAGGGTACCAATGGCAACCGCGACGGCAGCGCCTGCCAGCAGTGCCAGCACCAGAAACAGCGGGTTATCCGGATGGGTGACGATAATCGCCGCCATCACCAGCGAGCAGGCGTTCGCCCCGGCAATAATCGACAGGTTAATGCCGCCGGTCAGCATGGTCATGCCCATCCCCAGGGCCAGCATGCCGAGGATCGGTAACTGCGAACCGATGGACTGGAAGTTAGCGACGCTGAAAAAACGGCTGCCGAGCAGGGCCGAGAAGACCAGTGCGACGACCACAATAATGACGCATTGCAGGCGAATGATGGCATCACCGGGTAAAAATCTGGCGATTGTTTTCATCTCAAAGCTCCCTTGCCAGTTTGCGTTTTTCGTTCCAGGCCGTGGCGCTGATGCTGACCAGGATAATGGCGCCGCTGAACACGGTATGCCAGTAAGAGGAGACGCTGAGCAGCGTCAGGCCGTTTTGTAAGAAGGCCAGCAGGACCACGCCGAGCAGGGTTCCGGTTAACGTACCGCGTCCGCCGCTCATACTGGTTCCGCCGAGCACCACCGCCGCCAGCACCGTCAACTCAAAACCAAGCAGTGAATTGGGGGCCACAGACTGAGTGATTTGTGCCTGCACCACGGCGGCAACGCCCGCCAGAATGCCCATGTAGCCATAGACGTAGAAATGCAGTTTCAGCAGGTTCAGTCCCAGACGCGAGGCCGCATCACGGTTGCCGCCCATGGCGTAAACCTGACGGCCAAGACGGGTATAGTTCATCAGTACGGCGGTAAAGATGATCACCGCAGCCAGACACAGCAAGGGCAGGGTCAAACCGTAGTCGTAACCGTCCGCTGCGGTGAACGAGAACCAGTTAATGCCGTTCATAAACCAGTCGGGGAAGCCATACAGCCAGGTGCCTTTAGTGGTGTAAACCAGCAGGCCGTAATAAACGTTCAATGTGGCGATAGTAATGATGATCGCCGGAACGCGCAGCCAGTAGACCAGGAAACCGTTGATGAGTCCGAGCAGCAGACCCACTGCAACCGCAATCGCCAGCGCCAGTGCGAAGTTGCCGCCGTGGCCGATCACCCAACTGGCCATCGCGTATTGGGCAATGGCGGTCATCGCCGGGAAGGAGATGTCGATTCCGCCGGAAATCAGTACCACAAACAGACCGCAGGCAAGGATGCCAAGAATCGCGTAGCTGGTGGCCACATCCGTCAGGTTCCCCAGCGACAAAAACTCATCGGTGCTGATGCTCAGCCCGACGGCAAGCGCCACGACCAGAAGCCCCAGCCAGAACTCATGTTGCCCGATTAAACGGGAGAAACGCAGACTATTCATTGATGACCTCGACCACTTCAGCAATCTCCTCTTCACGACAGTGATGGGGGTTAAATTCCGCTACCAGCTTGCCGCGGCGCATCACCAACACGCGATGGCTGTTGTAATACGCTTCCGGAATTTCATCGCAAATCATCAGTACCGCCATCCCCTGTTCCGCCAGGTCGCGGGCTATCTGATAAATGCCTTCTTTGTTGGCAATGTCCACGCCAACGGTAGGCGAGTCGAGGATCAGGATGCGCGGATTGGTCGCCACCCATTTAGCAATGGCGATACGTTGGGCATTCCCACCAGAAAGTGTTTTAACCGGCAGATGTGGATCGGAGACCTTAATGTTCAGCTCGCGGATCAGGTCAGCGACCAGCTTTTGCGCTTTGCGATGATCGAGCAAGCCGCTGCGGGTGTGCAGTTGGTCAAATACCGTGACGATGGTGTTGTCATAGATCGACTGCTCCATGATAAGCCCCTGCGTCAGGCGATCTTCAGAGACGTAGCCGATTCCGTGCTTAATCGCATCATGGTTATTGTTAAGCCGGACTGGTTGGCCGTTAATGCGGATTTCACCGCTTTCAGGATGCGTCATGCCGAACAGGCTCAGACAGAGTTCGGTACGTCCGGCACCCAGCAGACCCACAATGGAAACTATCTCGCCGCCGTGCAGCGACAGATTAATGTTCTGGTATTTGCCCCGACGGCTGAGATTGCGCAGCTCCAGCAGCGGTTCCTGCTCAATGGCTGGCCTTTGTGGCAGTGGGCTGTAGTGGAAGCGTTGTCCGGTCATCAGGAAGGCCAACTCGTGGCTGTCGAGTTCGCTGGCCGGGAATGTCCCCACCAGTTTACCGTCGCGCATCACGCTAATTCGGTCTGCCACTTCCATCACCTCATCCAGACGATGGCTGACAAACACCACGCAAATTCCGGCAGCTTTCAGTTCGTTTACTACCCGCAGCAGGCCATTAACCTCCTGGCGGGTTAGCGAGGCGGTGGGCTCGTCCATAATGACCAGTCGGGCATCGGCGGCGATTGCCCGGCAAATAGCGACCAGTTGTCGGTCGGCAATCGAGAGTTTTTCAACTTTTTTGTCGGGATCGATGTTCACACCGATGCGCTTCATGGCTGCCAGCGCCTGCTGCTTCATGGCACCACGCCGTACCCAGATATCGCCGCCGGGCAGATAGCGGTTGACCGCGATGTTTTCCGCGACGCTAAAATTGGGAAACAACGACAAATCCTGATAAATAACCTGAATACCATAGTGGGAAGAGAGTTGCGGCGTCAGGTGATGGAACAATTTACCATCGAGTAAAATTTGTGCGCCTTTTTCAGGGCTATAGACCCCGGAGATCACTTTAATAATGGTGCTTTTACCACAGCCATTTTGACCCGCCAGACAGTGAACTTCGCCTTTTTTCAGCGTTAAATTCACCTTATCCAGCGCCAGCACGCCCGGGAATTGTTTGCTGATATTCTCAAGAGTGATAAATGCGGTGGTGTCTGTCATGGACAATACCCCTGCAAGCGTCCGGGGGGACGCTGAGTGTTAGTTTGGTAGATAGCGCCGACCAGACGGTCGGCGTTAAGGTTCCCTGGTGTTGGCTAAAGCCTTAGAAACCGAGTGATTGTGCGTTGTCTTTGGTGACTTCGAGGATCTTGTTAAAGCGGATCACTTTCTTCTCCGTGTCGATATCGGCTTTCCCTAAACCATCGATACTCAAATCGGCGTTGACTTCTTTGCCCTGCAGCAGCTGATCGGCAACCGTTACCAGCGCGTAGCCCGCGTCTTTCGGATCCCACAGCAGCGCTTTTTTGATGTCGCCACGCATCAGGTAAGGCGCTGCTTGTGCCGGCATTGCGATACCGACGACGGCGATTTTATCCTTGGCGCGTTTTTTCTGCACGGCCTGGCCTGCACCGATAGGACCCAGTGAGCCGAAACCGATAATGCCTTTCATCTGCGGGTAAGTTTTCATCAGATCCAGCGTGGTGGCATAGGACTTATCGATGCTTTCCGCGACGGGTAAACGGGAGGTGACTTCGAACATCTCCGGATATTTTTCTTTCTGGTACTTAATTGCATAATCAGCCCATGCGTTATGCAACGGCACGGTCAGCGAACCTACATAGATAGCATATCCCCCTTTGCCGCCCATATTTTTCGCCAGTTCATCGACGTTGGCCTGCGCGTATTTTTCACTATCAATCGTTTCGATATCCCACTGGCCGATGTGCTCGTCCGGAGATTCGTGCGTCAGGACCACGATGCCTTTATCGCGTGCTTTTTTCAGTACAGGTTCGAGGACTTTGGCATCGTTAGGAACCACGATAATCGCATTCACGTTTTTAGCGATCAGATCCTCAATGACTTTTACCTGCTGTGCCGGATCCGGTGTTGACGGGCCGGTCTGGTAAGCATTTACATCGAGTTTTTTTGCTGCTTCATTCACGCCGGTTTCCATTCGGTTAAACCACGGAATACCGGTAACTTTGGCAACCACAGCAATTTCATATTTTTCCGCCGCAAACGACGTGCCGGACAACATGCATGCAGAAACCAGGGTTGCACTGAGTAATGCGAGTTTGAATTTCATAGTTGTACCTTTAGTAGGGGGCAGGGCATGTTACGGCGTGAAGTTAACAACGAATGGAAGAGGGAATGAATCATAAGTTTGATGAATGTGATCTGCGCCCATTTTTGTTAATTATTGGAGAATTTTAAGTTAATTTTTGGTTAAATTTGATGAGATTTGGATTTTATCTGACGCTATATTTGTTAATAATTCATTAA